>CAZQTJ010000062.1:0-8778 GCA_964596035.1 uncultured Cocleimonas sp.
GTAGGTTTAGTGAGCGCTACTGCACTCAATTATCCCTATGGATAAGCGGGCATTTTTTAAACCCGTGATGAATCAATAGCTTGCGTCCTGTGCCGTAGTGACCTCACGGATTCAGGTTAATGTGATATCTATTCTTAAAATTCACAGAAATGACCCGCTGCCTATTTTTCAACCCATTACTTTTCTCACCTCGTATTGTCCGTATAAGATCCTATACGATTAGAGTTGCAAAATGTAATAATGGCAACGGGAATCTCGTTCCCTGCTTTCTGAAAAAGCTGACGAGCCAGTTAGTTCCTGAGGAGGGGTTAATAGAGGAGCGCTAATGCTTCTATCATTGATAATGCCGAATTAGCCCATCTGCAATCCATTGGGCAAGTAATTCTCTATTTTTAGGTAATACAATTCTTTTTTGATCGTCGGCATTACGAATATTAGCCAGTTCAAAATAGACCGCGAGAGGTTTTAAATTCATCAGCATAAATAGTTCTCTTGGTATTACTCGCCCTGTATATGATTTCGACGCCTGAAAATAATTATATTTAGATTTTAATGTCTTATATAAACGGTTAGCAACTTTATGGCTACGGCTAGATTTTGGAGCATGATAGAAAAACACATCAATATGTTTGTTACGATTACGAGAATCTATATGCACCATCAGCGCGATCTGATCTTTGCTTTTATAGCCTTTTTTCTTATAGAAATAGAACAGCTTATTAATGACAAATGCTCGATCTCTTAAGCGTGTATGTTGCGAAAGAGAGATTTTTTTATTGCCTAAATACACCTCATCAGCATCACACTTGAGATATTTATTATCTCGAATGCCATCATTTTGATCGCGCGTAATAATATGTACAATAGCACCATTAGCAATTAGTCTGCGTGCTAGTCTGAGAGTTACATCATACCCATATTCATCTTCACATAAGGTATGTCCTGCGCGTTTAGCCATTGCTCCTGGGTCAGGGCCACCATGTCCTCCTACTAAATAAAACACTTTTCCATGTAATTTATTTGAGGTGCTTGTTACGTAAGCATGTTTTTTGCCAAAAATAGGGAAATAATTTTTTGTCTTTGGTTGTGCAGTATGTGTTTTTCTTGTTTTTGTCTTTCTTGGTATGCGATTTAAACTTTCATTATTGCAAGCAATATTTTGATAAGGAACCCAAAGGTCTCTATTTTTAATAAAAGAACTGCCACGTAAGCCCCGTTGATGTAGTCTTTGATTGAAATTTTTAATAAAAAGTGCTTCTTTCCAACTGATAGTATTATTTTTATTGCTCAGAGTTGAGCTAATACTACGACCATTATAGCGATAGCGTAATATGGGTAATTTATAGGTTTTTCCCATGTGCAAACGAGAAGAAGGGGTTAGCTGATTCAGTTGATAAAATTGATGTTGATTGCATCTGGAGCCTTGTAAGTTATACCGAGATAATATTGAGCTAATGTGATCCCCTTTTTTTGCTTTAACACTAAGCCAGTTAGGTGCAGCAACTACTATGCTACTATTAAAACTAATAATAAATAGAATAAATAACAGATTTTCTTTCATTGATTTAAATCTCCCCTAAGGAATGAAAATTAAATAACTTCCCAAACTACGCCTGAATTTTTAGCTCAAATTAAACTAGATCAGGACTTAGCTGAGCTTTAGCGAAACTTAGAAGCGTAGCAGGAGCATAGTTATTCTACGCAACGATCTGAGCTGTTTTTAGTTGAGCTAAAAAGGCTATGCAGCTTGAGACGTTATTTCTGTTTTTATTCCTAAGCCCTTAATTTTTATATTATAAAATAATTATTTAGTCTAACATTATTAAGACAGTAGGGATAGTAGGTAGTAGAGTTAAGCCTGTCACTAGTCTCCGTGTTTTGTATTAATCGTTGCATAAATTATTCAGTAACAATCATGTGAAACCCGTCGGTATCACATGGTTTTAGAAAAACGACTAAAAGAACTTATGCAACAATTAATACCTCAACACTAGGCTACAAGATAGTGTCCTATTTTAAGGTAAATACTCAGGTGGGTACCTAACGGCAAAAAATATGTTTTAAGTTAATAGCCGTTAGAGCGATATGCCAGTTGTGTCTTTAAATTAAGGGTGTTTTTTTAGGGGAGAAGGGGGGGGGCTGTTAAATTGCTTTATTACAAGATCAACTTCACTATTAGGACGTTTTTTTGTGATTTTCTGATGTGTTTTGACTTATTTCTTGGCTATTTTTATTAAATTTTCTTATTATATCACTGATTTCTTTAGATTTATTTTTTTCGTTATGATATGAATTATTACTAGCAACGCTTTGATAACGATTTTTGGTAACTTTTTTTATCGCTCTAATACCTATACGAGCTTCGCGTGATCTCGGTTTTAATGATAGAACATGCTTGTAATACCTAAGAGCTGTTTTATAGCTCTTATTTCTTTGAGCATAGGCTGCTTGTAAGAGCCAGTAGCGTGATCGTGACTTTACTCTTGATTTTCGTTTTTTAGTTAAAGCAGTTAGTGCTTTAAAACTATGTTTGTCATATCGATCAAAACTAAGTTGTAATCCATTAATTAATAAATCTGGATTCGATGTTTTTATAAATCCTTTGCGAAATGTACTTAAAGCAGACTTTGTATGACCAAGTTTTTTTTGGAGTAATGCAATACGCATATATTGAAAAGAGCGTTCACGTAATGACCGCTTATATTTCTTCTTTATAAGGCGTTTATAGTAGGAAAGGGCTTCTCTATTATGCTTATATTTCCACGCTACTTCCGCCATGATTGCTAGCTGTCTTCTATTGGCTTTTTTATTCCAAAAAGATTTGTTTTTCAACCAGAGTTTGTGGGCTTTCCTTTTTTTCTTAAGTAACCAATATAACTCAAATTTATTTAAACTTGTCGTTCTTGTAATGCCATAATTTTGCTCAAGTCTGACCCAAGTTTTTAAGGATTGTGTATAGCGATTTTCTCCGCTATACCATTTGGCGAGTGTTTTTAATAAAGATTTATCTGGTTTGTGTGTTGTTAAATATTCTTGTAAAAATCGCTCTCCTAGTTTCTTCCTACTATGTTTAACAAGATGGAAAAACACATCATAGACTGCCTGTTTCGGTAGCTCTTTCTCCAAAGCAATTTGTTGTAATACTTCTAATCCATCACCATTGATATTAGCTTGAGCAATACTAATTACTTTTTGTAAGTGCTCATTATTATTGCTGTATTTATAAATCCATTGCCATAGGTCTGTCGCAATATCATGGTTTCCTTCTTGTTCTTCTAAATTTGCCCAGCGTTCGCGGGGTTTTAACTCATCGGGAGTAATTCTGACAACTCGCTTTATATAGCTTATTGCTTGTTTGTATTGCTTACTAAATGTTTCAATATCAGCTTGTCTATTTAAAGCATTAATGGAGTTAGGGGCTTGTTCTAAGTATTTTTTGTTCAGTTGGCTTGCTATTTTTAAGTCTTTATTTGATAAAGATATATTTACCGCTTTGTTTATTAACTGAAGATTTTTTGGGTTGTCATCAATGAGCGGTAGAATAAGCTTTAAAGCTCGTTCGGGCATTTCAGCTTTTACCTGAATATCAATCAAACGTTGTTTAATAGACCATTTATCATTTTCTTTATTTGTTATTTCTTCAGCATAAGATAGGTATTTTGTAGCATCTTCATAATTTCCAGCATTTGATGCCCAGTAAGATGCCTTTTCATACCAACGTTGTTGATCAGAGATATCATGTTTTGCCAAGAAAGAAAAAAAGTTGCTGGCTTTTTCAGGATAGCCTGCTTGAATACAAATATTTGCAAGTGCCTCGATTGTCTCTGGGGACTCAGGCATTTGTTGTTCAATGGCATTTAAAAATATTTCCAGCTGATCTAATTGATCAGATTTTATTAATGCTATTAACCAGTCAGCAGTATACTCATTATAAATAGTTTTTTTATTGGAGGCATCACTTGCAAGTTTGAATGCTTGTGCCGCTTCTGTATAGTTTTCGGCTTGGTTTAGAGTGCTTCCAGCTTCAGAAAGCCACTGTGAGCGGTAAACCATATCTTTATTTGCCAGACGAAAATACAGCCTACTAGAAAGCGGCAATAAGCCAAAATCTCTACTAAGTTCTGCAAGTGTTTGTAATTCGGCGTTAGAAAATTTGTCATAGCTTTCTAATATCTGAAGTTGCTGACGTGTTTTGTTGTTATATGCAGTATGATTTTTGTTTTCTGATGAGTGATATGCATCTACATAATTGTGAAGGAGAGTTAGTGTATATTTTTTCTGTTGCTGTTGGCTTATTTGAGAAGGATCAATTTTTTTTTCAAGAAGAAGTATAGCGTTTTTCCATAAACCGTGGCTTCTTAATGATTGTGCAAAAGAAAGTATTTTATCTGTAGAGTTTTGAGATGAACTGATCATCTGGTGATACTTTGTTTTTAAACGGCTTGAGAATTGTTCTTTAAGTGAATTTGAGTCTTGGGTATTTAGATATTTAGCGGTCGTCCACGGAAATAGAGCAAATAATAAAAACAATAGTGCGCTAGTAATTAACACCAAAATAGGTAAGTTGAATAACTTTTTGGATGAGTTTGCAGTTTGCATTATTACTCCTTGCTAGGAATAGCAGATTTTGGTGTTAACATATTTATGGAAACACCTTCGTTTAATTGTTTCTGCAACCATCTGTGATATGACTCTGATTGTTCTTCATAGGGGAGGGCGCTAAGAATACGTTTATAACGTCCTCCCATATGACCTAAAGGCATGCCAGATTGAATATCATGAATCTTTAATGTCTTTTTTTGAGATGTGACTTTGCTAACAAGTGTTTGGTATTTTGCTAATTGAAGTGGTTTATCTGTGTCTGTTTTACTATCAAACAAGAGTAGGTAAGTATTGAGTTCAGGTTCTATACTACCGATACCCGCGAGATCAAGAGAAGGGATGGACACCCAAGGAATAAACCCCTCTTTTTTTATTTTTTCCGCTATTATTTTAGCCTCCTCATGCTTTTTAGGCTCAACATAGTCGATAATAATAATGTCAACCGATGCGTTATGTTTGATAGTTTTGAGTTTGTTTAACAACCATTCTTGGTCATTGGCAGAAGTTTTTTTATAGACTTTTTTTCCATTATCCCAACTGGCAAATAAAGACTCTGCAACAACAGCTTCTAGCTGGTTGCCAATACTAGGTAATACCTCAAAACCGCGGTTAGAAATGAAGCGAATATCAGGATAGCGTGTTTGTATTTTTTTCAGTAATTCGGTAAGTGCTTTAGCTTGCTTTTCTTGTTGCTTAGGATCTTTTGCGAATAAATAAAAACTATCCATAGTGTCAAGAAAAAGTCCTCTGTAACCTGCATCCCATAAGGGGGTTACAACAGAGTTGAGGATGAAGTTTTGCCAACCTTCGGACGCTAGATCCATGACTCTGCTGTCCCATACTTTATTTTCACCGAGTATCCAGCTTTTTTTTATGTTCTGAAACCATGGTCTGCTTGGCGATACTTCTCCAATACTAACGTAGGCAAACACACGACTGCCATTGACTTGTAGCGCAGTGAGTTCATCGGGCTTGACATTACCAGACTCAACAATGATACGACTATATTGAGAAAGTACTTCAGTGGGTAAATTAGCCCCATAAAATACAGCGGTACTTTGCTTTTTATTTGTTGCGTCGTCATTCATTTTTTCTTTTAGCATATTGTTGTCTATAGGAGAGTTTTTGGCATTTGTTTTATCCACTTTTTCATTAGCTTTATTATTTAAGTCATTTTTAGCTGGGGAGGTAGCATAAAGAGAAGCGCAAAATATCGTGAGAATTGATATTAGTGAAATAGCTTTATAACAAAATTTAAACACAAGTTTTCCTGTCAGTATTATTATGAAATTACCATCAGTATTTGCTTTAACAGCTAGTCCTGTATTGTTAATACAGGACTAAAGTAGCGTATTTATAGATAGGGTGTTCGTGGCTTTTGATTAGAGTGAGTTATAGGATTGCTAAGTGATTATTTTATAGTGATCTGATAAAAATAAGGCTACGTGAATAAGAATGTTGACGTGGCTTTTATTACGGTTTCATAGTGGAATTAAAAAATTTTAGCTTTACCCCTAGATTGAGTGGGTATTTTTAATACCAATGTGGAATTTCACTCAAGGTTTTTAGAGGTGTTCTTAGGGAGTTGGAAAGAAAAATGATTTCAACTCCTTAAGTGACGGAGCTTAACATCGAATTTTTGTTTCAGATTGGATGATCTAAAAAGGCGCATAGTTATTCTACGCAACGATTTTAGATCATTCAAGCTGGGACAAAAAGGTTGCTATGCCCCTTGGGTGCACGTTAAGGTTCGTTGGTTATTTAATTCTGAGTCCTAAGGACAGCTAATATCGACAGTGGTTTCTGCATAGCGTTTATTGTCAGGGAAGTTGAGTGATATTTTAGTGCTATCGATTTTCTGATAGGTGTTGAGCCCTCCCGTGACGTTTATAGAAGAAGGATTGCTACATTTAGTGGTAATTTCAACAATTCCTTCACCAGAAAACTTGAATCTTATATCTTCACCATTCCCAAATAAAGAGATTAGCTTGCTTCTACTCGGTAGTTTATTAATATGGGTTACTGCTTTCGGGGATCCTAAGTTGATTGTATAAATACCACCATCTTGATCGAGAAAAACGGTATTTTGATTGTAGGCATACCATTTATCAACAGAGCTAATTGTTTTTGAGGAATTAAGTTTTAAAGAAAATTGTCCGCTGTTGCTTGATTTAACTTTGGCTACAACGGTATTAGCGGTAGAAGAAATATCGACAGCTGAATCTTTAAAGGATTTTATGCGTAAAGATAAGTCTTTGCCTGTAATGAACTCACTACCGTAGTTTTTAGCATTAGCAATAAAGCTTTCGTACATATCTAATGTGTAGCCTGCATTGTCAGTGTCGTTTGGTCCATAGTCATGCCAAGGCCAATGAATGATAGCTTGCCGAGCATGTTTTGTAAGTGCATTAAACTCTTGTTGCCAGATTTGTTTGGCTTGTGCGGGTGTTTTTTTCTGAAACCCTATTAAAGTAAAATCAAATGACATATTGGGGCTTAAATAGACTTTATTTGCGTCTGCAGTTAAAAAGCCAAATGCATTTGGGAATCCTGCGCCTAGTGCTGAGTATCCACCTGTGAGATAGTCAACATGCGGGAGTATTGTTAATGCTGTTTTTAAATCTTCAGGATTTCCTGGTACTGCTCCGCCAATATTAGTCAGTCCTATCTTATTTTCTATAATAGCTCTTGAGTCAGCAAATTCGAATTTAATCTGAGCATCGTTTAGGCTATTTGTAATATGAGGATGTGTGTAAGAGTGAGTTCCTATTTCATTCCCTAGCTGAATATATCGTTTGTATAACGGTGCTGAGACGCTCCAGTCGGTAAATTCATCTTCTGCGGGATTATTGCCAACATTTATATAATTTGATGTGACAAAGCCATAGCGATTTTTCCATATTTTTAACTGATTTAGCAAAGGGATTTCGACCGTGCTAACTTCGCTACTAAACATGCTTTGATCCATGTCTACGCGTGATGTAACTAATGCTTTCTCTCTTCCCATTTGTAAAGAGACGGCAGATTTACTCCCCCAAAGACTCCATTGTAAAACAGGCCATAAAAGGTTGGCATCAGCCATTGCTTGTACAGTGGAAAAATGCGCATGACGACCTGTGTTACTGACTGTAATAAGGGCGTTTCTATTTTGGCTTCCTTCTATCTCTTGCGTTGCTAAAATTTGGCTATTGAAGGCGCCAGTAGGGGTGTAGTAATCGGTATAATTTTGCTGGTAGCTTAATATGGTTTCATTGTTTGCATACTCATTAATAAGTGCAGGATGTGATGTATTGCTTGCTTTTATTTTAAAATTTATTGGTCCTGCACCATCAAGTCGCTCAATACCTAGAATATCTTTCATGCGACTATAAGAGTCACCCGCTATAGGAGCACCTGTTTCTGTATTAGTGAGAAAATTCCCAGCAGTAATAATGCCAACATTATATTGTGTTACAGCTGTTTTTATGTTCTTTGATATTTGCTTTAACTGACTGCTTTTTACGTAAGAAAATAGAGGGAAAAGTAAGGTTTTGTACTGACGAATTTTATTAATATCTAATAAATCATCCTCATTTAATAGGTCGTAAGGTAAGCCTGCCATCATCGCTTGAGTTTGTACGCTCATAAAAAGTTGGGCGTAACTCTTAGGCGTCCAAAAATTTTTTTCGCTTGTTTTTGAATACACTATAGCTAGTTTTTGCGTTAAATTACTAGGTGCGTTTGGTGTTGTTTCAAATGTAGCATTGGGTGTAGGTGTGTTATCTTTTCCACCGCCACCACCACAAGCGGTAGTCACTACGGTTGTTAATATTAGAGTAATAATTAATGGTTTATTCATTTTTAATTCCCTTTATAATTTTCGCTACAATGAGTCATGTCTCTATATTGACGAATAAATTTAAAAGATAGAAAAACAAACTATTTGAACGGTTAATTTATTCAGATCAAAAAATTACCGATGTAGTGGTTTTGTGATCTGCTCTCTATAACCTGAATCAGTGAGGCTACTAGGAGCTTGTCCGACAATAGAGAGCCTGCTACAAAAAATCTGAATTTGTCTAGATTTACCCCTAATTTTCGTTAAATAGCGCAACTATTCTCCTCAAATTAGTGAAAAATCTAGCTCAAATCAGCTTTTTCTCGCGACGACTTCTATTCTCGGACAAGCTCCTAGGT
>CAZQTJ010000063.1:0-8773 GCA_964596035.1 uncultured Cocleimonas sp.
TTTTTTAGACCATTTGCACTCAAATACTTGCTCAAAACCTCTGTGGTTGTTACATTACGCGCAATACTAATACTACGTACTATTAGTGTGTTGGGCATGCAGTTTAGTCACACTTTTTTATGATTATTTTATCGCCACATTAATTATTATCAAATATTCTTTAGTTTGCATTGCTTCTAGCAAAAAGCCAATTCTAATCCACACCAAAATATTTAAGATGATGATTTTTCACAGCACAACTACGTACAAAAAAGACGGTCTTGTTATTGCTTTGCAATGCCTGACAGTTTTAAGAAACGGATTATTCCTCTATGTTTAAGTTTATTTCTGGCTGGTTTTCAAACGATATTTCTATTGATTTAGGAACCGCAAACACTCTCATCTATATGCGTGGCAAAGGCATTGTATTAGATGAGCCTTCTGTTGTTTCAATTCGTCAAGACCGTGGGCCTGGCGGACCTAAAAAGATTGAAGCGGTTGGTATCGAAGCTAAGAAAATGCTGGGTCGCACACCTGAAAATATTACCGCTATTCGCCCGATGAAAGATGGCGTAATCGCCGACTTCACCTATACCGAAAAAATGCTTCAACATTTTATCCATAAAGTAGATAGCGGTAGAATTTTACGCCCTCGTCCTCGTGTCGTTATTTGCGTGCCATGTGGTGCAACTCAGGTTGAGCGACGTGCAATAAAAGACTCCGCTATGGGTGCAGGTGCGCGTAAAGTGTTTTTAGTCGAAGAGCCTATGGCAGCCGCAATAGGTGCAGGTATTCCGATTGATGAAGCGATTGGCTCAATGGTGTTAGATATTGGTGGTGGTACTTCCGAAGTAGCGGTTATGTCATTGCGCGGTATTGTTTACTCTGCTTCTGTACGTATTGGTGGCGACCGTTTAGATGAAGCCATCATCAGTTATGTACGCCGTAATTACGGTATGTTAATTGGTGATGCAACCGCAGAGCAGATCAAATGTGAAATCGGCTCAGCATATCCTGGCAAAGAATTACAAGAAATTGAAGTAAAAGGACGCAACCTATCTGAAGGTGTTCCACGTAGCTTCACCTTGACGAGTAATGAAATTTTAGAAGCGCTACAAGAACCTCTTTTTGGTATTGTTAGCGCCGTTAAAACAGCATTGGAACAAACGCCTCCAGAATTAGGTGCAGACGTGGCTGATCGCGGTATTGTATTAACAGGTGGTGGTGCATTACTACGCGACCTAGACCGTTTACTCATGGAGGAAACGGGTATTCCTGTACTCGTCGCAGATGATCCACTAACTTGTGTCGCCCGAGGTGGTGGTAAAATTCTAGAAATGTTAGATGATGATGGTTTTGATTTCTGGTCTTCTGATTAGTTTAAAACCACTTCCTCGGCGAAAAACGTCGACATCTTTAGAACACTGTTCTGATGTTCTAAAGATTGAATAATTAGTAGATGCTCATAATTAAATCTAAAAACAAACACAAAAAAATATTAAGTTTATTGTGTCCTTAGTAGCATATTTACAACAACCCTAAGAGTACCCATACCTGCCTCTTTATGAATGATATAATCGATAATAACCCTCAGAGTTCATTGCCGTTTAAATTTATGCTGATGGTTGCTGTTTCTGCCGTTATCATGGCAGTTGATTATCGAGGAACAGCATTACAGCCTGTGCGTACCGCATTGACGATGTTCGCCTACCCCTTAAAATATGCGGTAGATGTTCCTTTCAGCACTTATCGCTATTTAAGCGATTATTTTACTGACCATAAGAAAATGGCGACAGAAAATCGACAGCTCCGCACCACGCTCAATATCTATGCCGCAAGAAACCAAAAATATCACTCTATTGCCAGTGAAAACAGACGCTTGCGTGAGCAACTCAATGCCATATCCGCCGTTAAAGAACATTTTTTACTGGCAGAAATATTATCCGTATCTGGCAACACTTTTCGTCGTCGAGTAACGATTGACCGTGGTGCAAATGAAAACATATACTCTGGTCAGGTCGTTATCGCTGGAAAAAATATATACGGTCAAATAGATAGTATCGCCCCTAATTCAGCTGAGATTATGCAAATTACCGACACTGACCATGCTATTCATGTACGCAATGAACGCACTAAGTCAAGTGCTCTAGCCGTTGGCACAGGTAAAACCAACCTACTTGAGTTAAAGAATATAGAAGCCAATGTCGATATCAAAGAAGGTGATATTTACGTTAGCTCAGGGCTAGGACAACTCTACCCCGCCGATTACCCTGTTGCGGTTGTCAGCAGTATTGCTTACAACTCTGGGGACTCTTTTATGAAAGTTATGGCGCGCACCTTAACCGACTTTACGACCACTCATGAAGTACTTGCCATTTGGCAGCCCAAGAAAGAGGCGATTACAAAAGATATTGAACCTCAAAGTCAGTTAAAAAAGAATAAACAAAAAGAAAAAATAAAAAAGAAACAGAAAACGGTTAATACAAAGCCATTACCAAAGAAACATTAGTCGATAATTTATTATGTATATTACTGATTCAATAGGTTTGCCACTATCGACTGCGCTATTCAACAATACGCAGGAGCACCCTCATGCATAGTGCCTCTCTACGTTTTACGGGTGCAATGCTAGCCTCAATAGTGCTCGCTTTTGTCTTTCTCTTGATACCACTCTCCGACACCCTTTTATTATGGCGTCCAGAGTGGGTAGCACTTGCCTTTATTTATTGGTGTTTAACACTGCCTGATAAAGCCAGTCTTTTGATGGCATGGTTTGCAGGCTTATTTATTGATATTATTTTTGGCTCGATACTTGGTCAACATGCTTTCACGATGATTATTGTTGTCTATATGTCACTGCGATTATTGCCGCGCATTTCGCCAAACATCTTATGGCATCAATATATAGTCATTTCTCTAGTCTTAGGTACATACCTTCTTCTCAACCTTTGGATAATGGCCGCTACAGGTAATAACCCCGCAACATGGCATTATTGGTTGCCACTTTTATCTAGCCTTATTATCTGGCCTATTTATAGCTGGGTGCTGAGCTGGTTTCGTGTTGAACGAGGTCGCTTTGATGTGTTTTAAGCCGTTGACTTTTACTTTCTGACATCAATTCGCGTATGAGTCGTCCCAATAATATGGCTGCTTTTTCTAAGTTCTGTGCGCTTTCTTGCCCATAATTCACCCGTATAAAATGAGTATACTGCTGAGTAACAGAAAACAATGAACCAGGGGCAATAGCAATGTTTTCAGCCATTGCTCGCTCATATAAATCCATACTATCAACGCCTTTCGGTAGCCGTATCCAAAGAATAAAACCACCTTGTGGATTGGTGATACGTAAATCACTCGGAAAGTGTTGAGAAACCAACTGTAAAAAATAATCTCGTTGTTGCTTATAGTGTTGGCGCACCTGCTTTAAATGTCGCTCATAGGTACCCGACTCTAAATAACGTGCCGCCGTAAGCGTGGCAATGGTTGTATTCGCCCCACTATTACATAATTTCAAGTGTTGCACTCTCTCCAACCATTTTCCAGCTACAACCCAGCCAATACGCAATCCTGGCGACAATGTTTTAGATAGAGAAGAGCAGAGTAAGACATTACCCACTTTATCATAGGCTTTAATCGCCTTAGGTCGTTGATTATCGTAAGTTAATTCTGCATTAATATCGTCTTCTATTAAGGCAACGCCAGCCTCTTCTAACATCTTAGCCAGCTTTATTTTACGCTCATCGGGAATACAAGAACCTAAAGGATTACTGTAATTAGTTGCCAAAACACAGGCCGTTACAGGCCATTCTCGTAAAGCTAATGATAGCGCACTTAAACTAATACCTGTTTCAGCATCGGTAGGAATCTCCAAAGCTTTTAAACCTAATGTTTCAATCGCCTGCAACATACCGTAGTAATTGGGTGACTCTACAGCCACCGTATCTCCAGGATGAGTAACCGCATTCAAACTCAATACCAAAGCCTCTTGGCAACCCGAGGTAATAACAATTTCATCGGGGTGTACAGACACCCCACCACTTATTAATCGCTGTGCTATTTTTCGGCGTAAATCTTTATTTCCTGGTGGCGAGTCATAATCAGCCAAATTATCAACATCAATTGTTTGATTAACTCTCGATTGCTCTCGTGCAAGCTGTGCCGTAATACGGTTTAACTGCGCTATCGCAGGAACATCAATTTTAGGTAATGCCGCTGCTAATTGAATAACATGTCGATGACGACTGTTTTGTAGAATTTGTACCGCCAACTTACCCATATTAACTTCTACAGGGCGTTGTTCTGGCGCGCTCGTCTCTGGCGCTTCTGGCAAATCAAACTGCTGTCGAACATAAAATCCCGACTGTGGGCGAGACTCTATAAGTAAGCGGTCTTGTAATAATTCATAACCACGTATAACCGTTGAAATACTCATGCCTAACTCATTAGCGCACTGTCTTACGGATAGCACGCGTTCATCTGCTTTAAGTAAGCCAGACATTATTTGATCACCAATATAACTCGCAACTTGTTCGTAGCGTTTTGACATACAGTTACCTCATTAAATTAAAGAACAGTTGAATTTTTTAACAACTGTACTCTATCAACTAAATATTATTGAATCTGTATTGTTATATTGCATGAAGCTAAACTCATATACAAGTTTGACGCGAGGCGAATATTAAATGAAGGCAGAATCGACAGGTATGTTATTAGGTTTTATGGGGGTAGCCATTTTTAGCCTCACCTTACCTGCGACACGCTATATCGCCCCCTACTTTGATCCCCTTTTTATTGGTTTAGGTCGAGCATCTGTCGCTGCCATTGTAGCTACTGTCATATTACTTATCTTCAAGCAGCCTTTTCCTAGCAAGCAACAACTTAAATTATTAGTAATGACTGCTATGGGTGTCATTGTTGGCTTTCCTGTCCTCACATCATGGGCAATGAAAACAGTACATGCCTCACATGCAGGCGTAGTTATTGCACTTATTCCCTTACTAACCGCCGTTTTTGCGAGATTTATTTCAGGTGAGCGTCCTTCCATCGCATTTTGGATGGTTAGCTGTATCGGAGCCGCTTTAGTGGCAAGCTATACTTTATTGCAAGGTGATTTTAGTTTTCAAATAGGTGACTTATTATTAATTGCAGGCAGTATTCTTGGCGCTTTAGGCTACGCCGTTGGTGGAAAATTATCACAGCAGATGGGAGGGTGGCAGGTTATTTGCTGGGCTTTAGTCATAGCCTTTCCTTTTATTATCATTCCCACCTTAATGACCCAACCTGAAAATTACCGCCTGATTTCCACCGCTATGTGGATGAGCTTTCTCTATCTAGCCTTGATGAGTCAGCTATTTGGCTTCTTTCTTTGGTATAAAGGTTTAGCAATGGGTGGCATTGCTCGTGTCAGCCAGACTCAATTAGCACAGCCTTTTTTAACCATTATAGCCTCCGTCCTATTTTTAGGAGAAAGCTTCGACAGTACAACATTAATTTTTGCAATTGCGGTGGTGCTGGTGATTGCTATTAGCCGCAATATGCCGATAAAACAGGAGAAATAATGATGAGCTTAAAAATATACCAAGTCGATGCGTTTGCCAGCGAACCCTTCACAGGAAACCCTGCTGCGATTTGTCTTTTAGAAGAAGATAACAAGAAAAAAGATACTTTGTATGATGATCAATGGATGCAATTACTAGCCGCTGAAATGAATCTTTCTGAAACTGCTTTTGTAACAAAAAAAGAAGGTAATATTTATAGCTTACGTTGGTTTACGCCCACAACAGAAGTAAAGCTATGTGGTCATGCGACTTTGGCGACAGCGCATATTCTCTGGACTGAAACCGATTTAGCCGCAGACAAAGTCGTCATCTTTGAAACCTTAAGTGGTCGTCTTGAAGTCAGCAATAACAACGGGCTAATGACCATGAACTTTCCCGTTGAAACCGTTACCCCATTAGATAGCGACAACAAATACACTGCGCAGATAAACGACATACTATCTTGTCACTGTCTCGGTGTTTATCAAACCAAGGAAGATTTATTAGTGGAGGTTGATAGCGAAGAAGCACTTGAGAAGCTACAGCCTAATATTCCTCTGCTGGCAACATTGCCTATACGCTGCCTGATTGTTACAGCTAAATCTAAGAAAGCGGACTTAGATTTCGTCAGTAGAGTATTCGGTCCTGCTGTTGGTATCAATGAAGACCCTGTGACAGGTTCCGCACATTGTTCACTCACGCCATTCTGGGCGAATAAACTCAATAAAAACAAACTATCTGCACGACAAATATCAAAACGTGGCGGCAATCTATCGCTACAATTATTGGGCAATCGTGTGGCTATATCAGGTACAGCTATTACTGTTTTAAAAGGAAAACTCACATGACAACAACATCAGCAAAGCCTCTTTTTGCAGAACGTATTGATAATATAGCCCCCTCTTTTATCCGTGAAATATTGAAAACAACCCAGCAGCGTGATGTGATTTCTTTCGCGGGAGGGCTTCCTAATGAAAACTTATTTCCAACAAAGCAAATCAAAGAATCCAGCCAAAGAGCCTTTGAAAATAATAGCTCTCAGCTACTGCAATATAGTAATACCGAAGGCAACTTGCCATTAAGACAATGGATAGCAGCGCGTTACCAACGTCAAAATCTAACTATAAAAGCAGACGATATTTTAATTACCAACGGCTCACAACAGGCATTAGATTTACTGGGCAAAATTTTTATCAATAAAGGCGATGGGATTATTATCGAAAACCCCGCTTACCTTGGTGCTTTGCAAGCATTTCGCCTGTATCAACCTGATTTTTTACCCGTTTCAGTGAATGATAACGGTATGGATATAAGCCAACTAAAACAAAGATTATCGACAAAATCAGCAAAACTAATCTATACCGTCCCCAATTTTCAAAACCCCACAGGGATTTCTTATAGCGAAGAAAATAGACGAGCCGTGTCTTTTGAAGTTGCGAAGACAGATAGTTATCTTATTCAGGACGACCCATACGGCGAGTTACGCTTTCGCGGTAAGGAAAAAAGTAATTTCCATTCCTTACTACCACAACAAACGATTCTGTTAGGCTCATTTTCTAAAATAATCGCACCAGCTTTTCGTCTGGGTTGGGTGGTTGCGCCACCCGCAGTAATGAAGAAGCTTATTATTGCAAAACAAGCCGCTGATTTGCACAGTAGCTCATTCGCACAAGCTATTTTGCTTCAATACTTACAAGACAATGATTTGGACAAACATCTAAAACGCTTATGCGATTATTATGGGCAACAAAAAATAATCATGGAAAAAGCCATTCATCAGCACTTTCCTCAAAATATAAAAATAACAAACCCTGAAGGTGGTTTATTTTTATGGTGCAGCCTAAATAAAAACATCTCCACATTAAAACTCTTCAAAGCATCCATTAAACAAAAGGTCGCCTTTGTTCCAGGAGAGTCGTTTTATACAGGACAGTTTGAAAAAAATACCATGCGATTAAATTACTCAGGGGCAACGGCTCAAGAAATAGCAAAAGGGATTAAAATACTAGCCGAAGTGATCAATTCGTATGAATGATCTTTCTCGCAATAAGTAAATCGAGTACCGCTTGAATAGACTCGTCTAAACTTTGAGTATCTGTGCGTACAACAAGATCGGCTGACTCAGGCGCTTCATAAGGAGAAGAAATTCCCGTAAAATCACCAATATCACCTGCACGGGCTTTTTTATAAAGACCTTTAACATCACGCGCCTCGCACACGCTTAAATCGCATTGACAATAAATCTCAATAAAATCATCTTTATCGACCAAGTTTCTGACTAATTCTCTATCCGCTCGAAAAGGGGAAATAAAAGCAGTCAGGGCTATCACACCTGCATCCACAAATAACTTTGCCATCTCACCAATACGACGAATATTTTCAGAACGGTCTTTATCGGAGAAGCCAAGGTCAGCGCACAAACCATAACGCACATTATCACCATCAAAAACATAAGTGCGACAATTTCGTAGATGTAACTGCTCTTCGAGCGCATGTGCTAAAGTAGACTTACCGCTACCCGATAAACCCGTAAACCAAACAATGACACTTTTATGTTGATTAAGGTCTTCTCGACGCTTTCGAGTCACCGTCGCTTGATGCCATACAGTATTGCTAGAATGATGTGTATTTTGCATAGTATTTATCAGCCCATGAGGTATGTTTAAAAAAATGAAACAGCCAAAACAGATCGTTACTCAAAGAATTAGCCAACGTCTACATGAGATAAATCGCTTGTCCGACATGGTAGCGAGTGTAATACATATCAACCGTAATCATCACACCTTATGGGCAAATATCGACAAAAATCAGTTGATAGTAATGACCGATGACAGTGCTTTTGCGACTCAACTACGCTTTCAGCAAGACGCAATACGCTTGCATATTAACCAACAATTATTAATTAAATTAAAAGCAATTAAAATCAAACTTATCGCCCCACAACCGCAAACCCAAGGTAACTCAGGAGAAAAATGTTTTCGCATATCCACACAAACAGCCGACATACTGTCTTATATTGCGGAAGATATTGATGATGACAAACTGAAAGCAAGCCTTCAAAAATTAGGACAAAAAATATAATTTTGATATATGTCAACTATAAGCTAAACTGAGTAAATGCTTATCCCTTCATGGTTTAAGCATTTCTCCAAATACCACCCGAGGAGAAAAGCTACAATAAAATTTATAATCTGCTCCAAAGCAATTATTGTAGCGTCATTATAAAGCCCTAAGCTTTCTTGTTTAGGGCTTTTTTT
>CAZQTJ010000064.1:0-8664 GCA_964596035.1 uncultured Cocleimonas sp.
GTTGCACATGACGCAATTCGCGCACTAGCAAAATCAAACGATGCATTATCTATAAACTCTCATTATATTTTTTATATTATTGAAGAATGATTGAGACCACTACCGAATTAACGCCCCGTAAACTTTTTCTTAATAAACGAAACAACCGCCTTAAAAACCCACATCAATAATATTTTATATAGAAACTTTTTCATCCTTCTCTCCTTTCCTATGAATTATTTAGAAAAATACAATGACAAACAGCAAAGAAGAAGAATAGCATTTTTATCAAATAGCAACAAAAGCTAAAATCACACAAAAGGTTTCTTTAAACAAATATCATCGCTACAATCCATAGCTATGGATGTATCACATATATTAGATGAGTTAAACAAACCTCAACGCGCCGCTGTTTCCGCTGAATCAAAACCTGTCCTCGTACTTGCAGGCGCAGGTAGCGGCAAAACACGCGTATTGGTTCACCGTATCGCATGGCTTATACAGGTGGAGAAAATATCACCCTTCGCTATTCTCTCGGTTACTTTTACCAATAAAGCAGCCGCCGAAATGCGCGCGCGTATTGAGCAACTTTTAGGATCACCTGTCGGCGGCATGTGGGTAGGAACATTCCACGGATTATCGCACCGACTATTACGTCGCCATTACCAAGAAGCAAAGCTACCACAATCATTCCAAATTATTGATAGTGATGACCAATTACGCATGGTCAAACGTGTCATGCGCGGACTAGAACTAGACGAAAAAATCTGGCCAGCAAAGCAAGCACAATGGTATATCAACAGTTGCAAAGACGAAGGTGTACGCCCCAACAGCATTGAAGATAAAGGCGATAAAACCACACGCCAACTTATCGAAATCTACAGCACTTACGAAGCCACTTGCCAACGTGCAGGAGTGATTGATTTTGCCGAAATGTTACTACGCTCACTAGAATTATTGCGTGACACCCCAGAATTACTACAACACTACCAACAACGCTTTAAGCATATTCTCATCGACGAGTTCCAAGACACTAACGCCCTCCAATACGCTTGGATTAGACTACTTTCAGGCAACTGCAACCCACCTTTCGCAGTAGGGGATGACGACCAGTCAATCTACGGCTGGCGTGGTGCAAAAATTGAAAACATCCAAAATTTCTCTCGTGATTTTTCTGATACCAGCACCATCAAACTAGAACAAAACTATCGTTCCTCGGGCAATATCCTAAAAGCTGCCAATGCCGTCATTGCCAACAACGAAGGTCGTTTAGGTAAAAACTTATGGACAGATACGGGCGATGGCAATCTTATCCATCTTTACGCTGCATTTAATGAGATTGATGAAGCTCGCTACAGCGCCTCACGCATTGAGGAATGGGTCAATAAAGGGGGCGAATACAAAAATACCGCCATTCTATATCGCTCCAACGCCCAATCGCGCGTCTTTGAAAGCACTCTAAATGAGCATGGCATACCCTATAGAGTCTATGGTGGACTGCGCTTTTTCGAGCGCGCAGAAATCAAAGACGCTCTCGCCTACCTACGCCTAACCGCCAACCGACACGACGACCCCTCCTACGAGCGCGTCATTAATCAACCCACACGCGGTATCGGCAACAAAACCGTCGAAATAATTCGTGAACATGCCCGCAATAACGACAATTCCATGTGGTTATCCACAAAATCATTACTTCATGCTAACGCCTTCACGCCTCGCGCAGGCAATGCCGTCAATGGCTTTGTGCAACTCATCAATCGCATGTCCGATGAGATTAAAGGTCTCACCCTCGACGAACAAGTTGACCATGTTATCGCCCACTCTATGCTCAAAGAAAACTACCTCAAAAAAGAAAAGGGAGATATAGGACAAGCGCGCGTAGACAATCTCAATGAATTAATCTCTGCCGCACAAGGGTTCAATTACAAGCCCGACGACGAACATGCCGACATGGATTTTCTCACTGCCTTTCTCTCCCACGCATCACTCGAAGCAGGGGAAGGACAAGCCAAAGCAGGTGATAATTGCGTCCAGCTAATGACACTCCATTCTGCCAAAGGCTTAGAGTTTCCCTTAGTATTTCTCGTCGGCATGGAAGAAGGGCTTTTCCCTAGCGAACGCTCAGTTAATGAATCAGGTAAATTAGAAGAAGAACGCCGCCTCTGCTACGTCGGCATCACCCGTGCAGAACAACAATTAGTCATAAGCTATGCAGAACAGCGCACACTTTACGGTAAAACCAACTACGGTCAACCCTCGCGATTTCTTGACGAAATACCCAACAGTGTCACCCATGAAATTCGCCCCAAAGCAACACCCGCTTGGCAAAATGGTTTTCACAGTCCAAAGCCCAAAACAACGACTAAGATCAATGAAACAGGCATCAATATAGGGCAACGTATCAGCCACGTAAAATTTGGTGAAGGTACTGTCACCGATGTTGAAGGCTCTGGCGACCATGCCCGCGTACAAGTCAATTTTGACACTGAAGGCAGTAAATGGTTGGTTTTGATGTATGCTAAATTACAAGTTTTATAAAATGTTATGACAAATCAACAACACAATACGCCACCTCATTACGACATCCTCATCGTCGGCGGTGGCATGGTCGGCGCAAGTCTAGCGGTCGCCATCAAACCGTTAAAGCTCAAAATTGCCTTAGTGGATGCCTTCAAACCCCGCGACACCCAACACCCTGCTTATGATGATCGCGCCATTGCACTATCTTATGGCTCTCGTTTAATTTACCAAGGCATGGGCATCTGGTCTAACATTCAAAGCGATGCTACCGCCATTCGACACATTCACGTTTCTGATAAAGGTCATTTTGGTGCAACGCGCTTATCTGCAAAAAAAGAAAAAGTAGATGCACTCGGTTATCTTGTTGAAGCCCGCTTACTCGGCAAGCAACTTTATAAAAAACTAAATGCAGATGATGACATTGAGCACATCATCCCCGCTCGCGTTAAGTCACTAAAGTATCACCAAGACTATTTAGAAGTAACCCTTGATAAAAACGGCGAACAACAAACTGTACATTGCCAATTATTAGTCGCAGCCGATGGCACTAATTCGACTGTCCGCACACTTTCGGGGATTGGCGTACAACGCTCAGATTATCAGCAAGTTGGCATTATCGCCAATGTATCCACCGAAAAACCACATCAAAACCAAGCCTTTGAGCGCTTTACTGCCAACGGTCCGATTGCACTATTGCCCATGTCGGCTAATCGCTGTTCTTTAATATGGACTCAGCCAAGCGATAAAGCAGATGCTATTTTAGCCCTAGATGATAAAACCTTTTTAGATAAATTAGGCGAGGCATTTGGCTATCGTCTAGGTCGCTTCATCAAAGCGGGAAAACGTAGTTCCTTCCCCTTCGCCTTAGTAAAATCAGACAAAAATACCGCCGAACGCGTCGCATTAATTGGCAACGCCTCCCACACACTGCACCCCGTAGCAGGACAAGGCTTAAATTTAGCCTTGCGTGATGTTGCCACATTAGCCGATCTACTTGCCAAATATTCATCAAAAGAAAGCAAACAACTGTTGCTAGATTACGAAGAAAAGCGCAAGTCCGACATCGACACCACCATTCGCTATACCAACTCGCTGGTAAAACTATTCTCCAATGATTATTTTTTATTGGGTCATACTCGTGCAGGCGGACTATTAGCGGTTGACCGCATTAGCCCATTACGAAACTGGTTAACCACGCAAAGCATGGGAACAAAATACCGACAAGCACGCTTATCACGCGGACTTCCCCTCAGCGCAGGAAATATAAAATAATGAACAACACATCCTATGACATCATCATTGTTGGCGGTGGTATGGTTGGCTCAACACTCGCTTGTTTATTAGCCGAAGGTTTCGCCAAAGACCCTCAAAAATCAAACAGGCGTATTGCCATAATCGAAGCGTTTGACACGGTTGATTTTGACAAAAACACCCCCTATGACCTGCGCGTTTCTGCAATCAGTCGCTTCTCGCAACACGTACTAGAACAAGCAAAGGTATGGCAAAGTATTAAAAACAAAAGAATATCCCCCTATGAAGCGATGCACGTATGGGATGCAATAGGCGAAGGCGAAATACATTTTAGTGCCGCAGAAATCGGTGAGCCTAACCTTGGTCATATCATCGAAAATCAAGTCATCCAAAGCAGTCTAGCCGATCAAGCCAAAGCCAGCCCCTTTATTGATTGGCTCTGCCCCAACACATTAAAAAACCTAAGCATTAGCGATGATGTCGCCCTTGCAACCCTAGATAATGACACGCTGATTAGCGCCCCCTTAATTATCGGTGCAGATGGCGCGCGCTCACAATTACGCGATAAAGCAAACATTGAAATTGAGCAACAAGACTACGGTCAACACGGCTTAGTCGCCGTCGTCACCACCGAAAAATCACATCAAGAAACCTGCTGGCAACGCTTTATGCCCACAGGCCCACTTGCTTTTTTACCCTTAGCAGATGGTAGTAGCTCAATTGTCTGGACACTACCCGCAGACCGTAGCCCCGCTTATACCGCCATGAATGATGAAACATTCATGCAAACGCTAAAAGAAGCCCTCGGCAATAAACTCGGCAATATCACCTCCGTTAGCAAACGCGCCACCTTCCCTTTTTACGGCACACAAGCAAAACAATACGTCAAAAAACGTGTCGCCCTCATCGGTGATGCCGCACACACCATCCATCCACTCGCAGGACAAGGCGTAAATTTAGGTATAAAAGATGCCGCAGAACTCGCCAAACAATTACTTAACTCAAGCTCTTCAGACTTAGGAAGCTTAAAACTGTTACGCAAATACGAACGCGCAAGACGCGGGGATAATGTTGCCACAATGCGCGCAATGGAAGGGTTTCGTTTGCTATTTGGACACAGCGCAAGCGTAGTAGTCAATGCACGAAACGTTGGGCTGAATACTTTGAATAAACTGCCTATGGTTAAAAATGAGATAATTCGCAAGGCGATGGGAGTGTAGGGATATTTTAAAATCCCGCATTACAGCAAGCGCATACAAATTTTCTCACCTGCATATTCGATAATATCACCCGACACTATTTTCTTACGTTTTTGAGTTTCAACCACGCCATTTAATAAAACCAGCCCTTGATCTATCACTGATTTTGCTTCTCCACCGCTAGAAGCCATACCTTCAAATTTTAGTATTTTAAATAATTCTAACGGCTCTCTTAACATTTCAACTTCACGCATAGGGTATATCTCATTCATTTTGTGGAAATATTTTAGTTTATTGTATTCCCACTTATAGCAGGACTAATTGCGGGCATTACTTGCTTTTAACATCGCTACTGCTAGATATTATTTACTTTGGGCTGTATCACATAAGTTTTAATCGAACAAAAATATAACGCCTTAAACTAAAGAAAACTTGGATTATTTTAATTTTGTCTGTTATTAATCTTTGATATATCACAATAACGGGCAAAGTTTTATGTTTTTTTACCTAAAAATAATATTTTCATTTTTACTCCTCATCACTCTTTCTGCTAATTCTTTTTCTACCGATAAAATCAAAAAATCAGCAGGAGAATTAGCTTTAGAGGCTGTTAATAAACGCATTACTAATATTAATACCGACCAGCTTAAGCACTTACTTGAGACAGAAAAAGACTTGGTATTAATTGATGTGCGCCTTGAGGCTGAAATTGATTTTCTTGGTGGAGCTATCCACACACAAAGAAACATTAATATTCCTCGTGGTTGGCTGGAATTTCGTATTGAAGATGCAGTAGCCTCTAAAGACACGCCTATTGTGGTTTATTGTGGAACCAATCAACGTAGCCCATTGGCGACTGATACCCTAATGAAGCTAGGCTATCGCAATGTAAAAAACTATAAAGATGGCATGACAGGATGGGTAAAAGCAGGTTTAGCGGCTCGCAAGAACGACAACGAGCCTGAGACCATGCTTTACAATAAACCTGTCAAAATTACCGACAACGTATGGTCAGCAATAGGTCAAACAGCACCCGCCACCTACGCTAACTCTGGTCACAATAACAATCTCTCTTTTATTATTTCCGATGATGGCGTATTAGTGGTTAATGCCAGTGACAATTACTTACTCGCCAAGGCACTACATTTAGAAATAAAAAAACTGACCGACCAACCTGTGAAATACGTTGTACTTGAAAACGCACAAGGTCATGCGATGCTAGGGATGAATTATTGGCAGGAGCAAGGCGCAAAAATCATTGCCCATACCGATACTGCAAAAGAGATTGAAGCGCATGGCGCAGATATTATCGAGCGCATGGTTAAAGGTAGAAAAGACAAATCATTAGGCACAGCACTATCCAAACCAGACCAAACCTTTGATGATAAATTAGAAATCCAACTAGGGAAGATTAAAGTAGAAATACTCCATTTAGGTGCGGCGCATAGCCCAGGTGACATTTCCGTTTGGTTACCAGAAAAGAAGTTGATTATTGCAGGTGATATGACGTTCAATAAACGCTTATTACCGATTTTTGAGGACACTAATACAGCAGAATGGATCACCACAACATGGGATAAATTGGTCGCATTAAAACCTGAAATAATCATCCCAGGACACGGGCCTGCAACCACCTTAAACGTTGTCACAAAATATACCAAAGACTATTTGACGTATATGCGTAGCGAGATAGCGAAAATAATTGAAAATGGCGGTGGCATTAGTGATGCCATCAAAATTGATCAATCCGCATTTTCTGAATACGACACCTTCAAGTTTCTAGCACGACGCAATGCCGACACCCTCTTGCGTTTAATGGAGTTTGAATAATCGCCATGGAAAATAGAAAAACAGCCTATCACGGGCGATGTCTCTGTGGCGAAATACAATACACAGTCGATAAAATAGAACCTCAAATGGCACATTGTCACTGCACTGCCTGCCGCAAATTTCATGGGGCAGCCTTCTCTACTTTTGGCGAAGCAAAACGAGAGAATTTCCATTGGATAAAAGGAGCATCATTACTTAAAAGCTTTATTGCAGAAAATGGCTCTGTACGACAATTTTGTAAAAACTGTGGTTCTAGCATGACTTTTGCAGCCTCTAAAAATAGCACTGATGTCATCGAATTTTCATTGGGAACACTAGATAGTAATATTGAGCTACAACCTGATATACATGTATTCGTAGGCAACAAAGCAAACTGGGTGAAAATTAATGACAAGTTACCTCAACATCAAAAAGGCAGATGTTAAATTCTAAGAACGCATCCATAAAAACCATCTATTTTATACCAACCCTTTATTCCCAATTGAATCATACAAGTCACGCATGTAATAACATCGCACTACTGAGATAACTCAATCAGAAATTAAAAAAACGTACAATTACAAATAGGTTTAGTCTGTCTCAAGTGAAAAAATCATATCAACCTGTAATACCAAATAGTTCACAACAAAGTAAACTGCTACGCCATTGATGCAAATTATTTAAAAGCCACCTTAGGCTGCTGACTTTCTTGTTTAATATCTGTTATTACAAAATTATGTAGTGAATGAATAACAGCATCCATATTATATTCCCAAAACCAACTTGGGCGAACATAGCTCTCATAACTGGTTTTCATTGTAATTAATGTTCTACTCCCATCACCCTTAGCCGTTAAAATAATTGATCCTCCTTTTAGCGTTAAGTCATGTTCAAAATGCAAGCTTTGCTCAATCACATCAAAAGATAATTCTTTGTTTTTTATAATGTTAGTGATTCTCTTTTTTATAAATCCACCACCTTCGTACTCGCATGATGTCACATCACCAATATTTCTATGGTTGCCAATGGCTTTTTTAGGAATAGGCAAACCTAACCTCAACAAAAAAGGAGGATCTTGCTTTACATGCTCATAAAACCTTAACTTTTTCCACACTATTTCTTTGGGCGCATTAACCTCCACTTCTGTCGTTACAACATGCACTGGTGTTATTTCAAAATAATGTTGTTCTATCCCACCAAATAAAACAGGAAGCATAAAGAATATCGATAACGGCGTGGAGTACATATTATTGCTTAAACGACGCGAATTCCACAGTCTGAAAACTCTCCCTATTAACATACCAATATAAATAGGGAGAATAAAAATTAAAACCAATATGCTGACACAAGCAACTCCAGACATATCAAACAGATAAATTAACCCGCCTAAAACAAAGGCAATACTGAATGTGATAAGAACTCGCTTAAGTAAGTTTTGTACTGGTCGAGTAAAATATCCAATACACATTCCTGTACTAGCAGGTACTATAAAAAATAGCGCCGTTCCCATCTGCTTCATTACGGTATCACCCGAAAAAAACATATAAATAATAAGGTACGATAAAAAACCCAAAATAATAGCGGGAACAAATCCATACCACATAAAACTAGATGGAAAATTACTTTCGGTTATTTTGAGACTATTTTCAGTTCCCGTATGACCACAGGCTGTACAAATAATGTCGTTGTCATTCATTACCGTTAAGCATCGATTACAATAATTTTTACCTTTCATTGTCTCTCCATCATTTTGTTTGAAGGTCACCTATTCTGAATTTTTTTATTGTGGTAAACCTCCACTATGCACATTCAGGAATATAACAATGAGCATTTAGGAATAAAAAATCACATAAAAAAAGGGCCACCAAACGGTAGCCCTAATATTTACTGCTGTTCTAAATATTAT
>CAZQTJ010000065.1:0-8657 GCA_964596035.1 uncultured Cocleimonas sp.
CAGGTTGAAACCCGAAAGCCCGATACGAGAGATTTGTATCGGGCTTTTTTTATGGGGAAAAGAGAGTCAAGGAGAAGAAGACTGGATGATAAGTAGAAAGAAAAGGCAGGGGGGGATTTTTGTCGATTAAAGCTATCTATATTGATATGAGTCAACCCCTGATAAGCCTAAATTTGTTATAAATAATGCCATGTTTTTTGTGGAAAATATGCAGAAAGAAAGTTTCTATTAAGTCATATAATTAACTTTTTAAAGAAAAAATATAGCAATATATACCCTAATAGAGGTATGTGTATTGTACTATATTAGCATTTTCTTTTAGAAGTTTTTACTGTATCCTTCCCAAACAATTCTGGAGCATTGTGTATTTTTTGTTTTAATACTCGACGCTACTCACACAAGATAATTTAAACTTCTTTGAGGACTTATGATGGCGCATAGTGCAGTAGGCTCTAACGAGCAATATAACTATGATATCGTGAAGAAATTTGCGATTGCTGCGTTAATATGGGGCGTTGCCGGTATGACAACTGGCGTTTGGATCGCATCAGAGTTAACGTGGCCATTTTTAAACTTTGATATTGCAAATATCACATTCGGTCGTTTACGTCCTGTGCATACGAGCGGTGTTATTTTTGGTTTTGGTGGTAATGCACTGTTTGCAACATCATATTATGTCGTACAGCGAACCTGCCAAACGAGATTATGGGGCGGCACTTTCTGGCCTACTTTTACCTTTTGGGGTTGGAATATAGCAATTCTTGTAGCAGGTATTGGTTATACCTTCGGGATTACTCAAGGTCGTGAATATGCAGAACCCGAGTGGTATGTTGACCTTGCAATTGCCGTTGTATGGGTTACTTACTTTCTGATCTTTACCATGACGATCGTTCGTCGTAACCAGCCGCATATCTATGTTGCGAACTGGTTTTATCTGGCCTTTATTCTCGCGACAGCATTACTACATATATTTAATAACTTAGCGATGCCTGTTAGTTTGACGGGTGCAAAATCCTATAGTTTGTTTGCAGGTGCTCAAGATGCGATGACGCAATGGTGGTATGGTCATAATGCGGTTGGTTTCTTCTTAACTGCGGCTTTCTTAGGCATGATGTACTACTTTGTACCTAAACAAGCAGGTCGTCCTGTTTACTCATATCGACTATCAATTGTTCACTTCTGGGCATTAGGCTTTATGTATATGTGGGTTGGTACTCATCATTTACATTGGACAGCAATACCCGATTGGACTTCATCACTAGCGGCTGCTTTCTCAATTCTTCTTCTTATGCCTTCATGGGGCGGGATGATTAACGGTATCATGACCTTATCGGGAGCGTGGAATAAACTACGTACAGACCCAATCATGATGTTTATGATTACCGCATTATCTTTCTATGGAATGTCAACTTTCGAAGGACCAATGATGGCGCTAAAGTCAGTAAATGCACTATCTCATTACACTGACTGGACAGTAGGGCACGTTCATTCAGGCGCATTAGGCTGGGTTGCTATGATTACCTTTGGATCGTTTTATCATATGATTCCTAGGTTATGGAATACAACAATATATAGTGTTGGCTTAATTAAGATTCATTTCTTCTTGGCAACAATCGGTGTATTACTTTATATCACCTCAATGTGGGTGTCAGGAATAGGTCAAGGGATGCAACTTCGTGAGTTTGATGAATATGGTAATTTAGCTAATACCTTTATCTCTACTGTTGAATTTATGCATTATCCTTTAATGGGACGTGCAATAGGTGGGATGTTCTTTGTTTCTGGAATATTACTCATGGTCTATAACGTTTATATGACTATTCGTAGTGCAAAGCAGGAAGATCAAGCTGCTGCAACTGTAATCGCTAAAGCGTAGGGGGCATAAAATGTTAAAACATGAAAGCATTGAAACGAATGCAGGCTTATTGATAATCTTAACTTTAGTTGCGATTGGAATAGGTGGCTTAGTAGAGATTGTCCCATTATTTTATATTGATGGAACAATCGAAGACGTTAAAACAGCCGATGGTAAAGATGCTGTTAGACCTTATTCGCCATTAGAGCAACGTGGTCGTGATATTTATGTTAGAGAGGGTTGCTATCTCTGTCATTCACAAATGATTCGTCCTTTCCGTGACGAGGCTTTACGTTATGGGCATTATTCCTTGGCGGCTGAGTCGCAGTACGATCATCCATTCCAATGGGGATCAATGCGACGCGGACCAGACTTAGCAAGAGTAGGTGGGAAGTATTCAAATGGGTGGCATGTAAAACATCTTAATGCGCCTCGCTCTGTCGTTCCAACGTCTGTAATGCCTAACTACCCTTGGTTATTAAAAAATGACTTAGCCTATGGTGATATAAAAGATCGAATGATAGCGTTAAAGAAAGTAGGTGTTCCTTACTCTTTAACACAAGTTGAATACGATGCTAATGTCAAAAAGTTTGGTAAAAAAGTAGCAGATATACTGGACATCAATAATGCAGACGCTAACTTGTTAGCACAAGCCCAAGCAATGAATACCGATGGTGATTCATCGCGAGTAACAGAAATGGAAGCATTAGTTGCTTACTTGCAAGTGCTAGGCACAATGGTTGATTTCAAAGAACATGATGAACATGAGTTTATTCAATTTAGATAGAAATTGATCATACTTGCAAGAGTAGGGCTACAAGGTAACAGGAGTTCAAAATGATTTATGATATTTGGATGTGGTTAACAGATCTTGGCAATAGCAAGATAACAGCCCTATTAATTTTCTTTCCACTCTTTATTGGTATGCTACTTTATGTGTATACCAATAAAAAACGTAGTGAACGATTGGAGTCTTATAAATACATCCCATTGGATGATGATCAGGATGAGATTCCCTCTACAGAAGGTAAAAAATAATGGCTGAAAAAGATCCTTTAACAGGCGCACAAACGACAGGTCACGTCTGGGATGATGATTTACAAGAGTTTAACAACCCACTCCCTCGCTGGTGGCTTTGGGCTTTCTACGGAACGGTTATTTTTGCAATTATATATTGGACAATCTATCCATCTTGGCCGATAGGTAAGTCTTATATGAAAGGTGTTTTTAATACCATAACCTATAAGACAGATGCAGGTGAAGAAATTACAACCCATTGGAATACCCGTGCTTTGCTACAACATGAAATGCAAAGCGGTGATATGGCAATGGTGCAAAAAGCCGAGTTAGAAAAAGTAAAAGGCATGAGTTACGATGCTATTGCTAAAGATGCCGATACACAGGCTTTTGTACAGTCATTTGGTAAAGGTATCTTTGGTGATTACTGTGCTGCTTGTCATCAAACAGGCGGTGTTGGTGTTATAGGCTCTTATCCTAACTTAAGTGATGACTCTTGGTTATGGGGTGGCACAACAGCAGATATAGAAAATACCATTCGTAATGGTCATTTAGGTTTTATGCCAGCCTTTAAAGAAACCTTGTCAGAAGAGCAGATAGATGAGACGGCAAATTATGTCTTGAGCTTGTCAGGAGAAGAATCTGACGCGACATTAGCCGCAAAAGGTAAAGAAATTTTCCAAGGTCAAACAGGTGGTTGTCATTTATGTCATACAGATCAAGCCACAGGAATGAAAGAACAAGGTTCTGCAAACCTAACCGATCAAATTTGGACAATGGTTAATATCAAAGGCTTAACTTCAAAAGAAGAAAAGCTTAATGCCATTAAGTCAGTCATTAAAGGTGGCGTAACACGCGTTATGCCCTCTTGGAAGACACGTCTTGATGACACACAAATTAAAGTATTAACCGCTTACGTCAACTCATTTGGTGGTGGTCAGTAATTAGTATTATGTGCTAATAAAAAGCATAAAAAGCACGTTCAGTTATCTGTACGTGCTTTTTTTTTCTCTGCTTTTTCTCAACGTGTTATTTTGTCATAATCTTTAAAATAGTCAGGTCTTTTAAACTTTTTTAAAGCATACTGACAGGCAATATTTTAACGTCTTATTTGGGGTAGATTCGAATGAATGAAAGTCCTATTCAATATGTAGAATACAGTACAGCCATACAGCCACGCTCTGTAAAAGGTCGTTTTCGGAATATAAAGAGTTATATTATTTTACTTGCTTATGCCGTTTTTTTTATACTTCCTTGGTTACGTTGGGAGCGAGCAGTTGGTCCCGATCAGGCGCTAATTTTTGACTTAACTAGCTTGCGTTTTTATATTTTTGACTTTGTTATCCACCCGCAAGATATTTACTGGCTTTCAATCTTGCTCTTCTTTGCCGCAGTTGTTCTTTTCTTTGTAACAACACTCGCAGGGCGTGTTTTTTGTGGCTACTTTTGTTTCCAAACAATTTGGACAGATGCCTACCGCTGGATAGAACACACCATACAAGGTGATCGTGTTGCCAGACTACGTTTAGATAAGCAAGGGCTAACAAAAGAGAAAATCACTAAAAAAGGCTTAACGCATTTTTTCTGGTTATTCTTGTCGTTTTGGACGGCCTTAACTTTCGTTTTGTATTGGGGAAATGCTCCCGAACTTTTCGTCAATTTTTTCTTCGGAAAAGCAGCTTCTGCGGCCTATATTACAACCTTAATACTTACCGCCACAACCTATCTAGCCGCAGGCTTTGCTCGTGATGCAATTTGTCGTCATGTCTGTCCATACTCACGTTTTCAAAGTGCAATGTTTGATGAAAACACCTTGATCGTTTCTTATGATGCTAATCGTGGCGAATCAAAACAAGGGCGCGCCAAACCTATTAAAGGATTAAAGTCACTAGACGATAGAAAATCCGCCAATGTAGGTGATTGTGTTGACTGTGGATTTTGTGTTCAAGTTTGTCCGATGGGGATCGATATTCGTGATGGCTTACAGCTAGACTGTATTCACTGCGCCTTATGTATTGATGCCTGTGACAATATTATGGAGAAATTTGGCTGGGACAAGGGGCTCATTAAATACACCTCTGAAAACTTATTACAAAATAAAAAGAACAAATATTTGAATGTAAGAAGTATTGGCTATGGTATCGCATCGCTTATTTCACTAGGGCTTTTATACATCAGTATAACAGGCAGTGCCTTGCTGAATGTCTCGGTTTCTCAGACGAGACAACCATTATTTGTCACCTTGTCGGATGGTAGAATACAGAACTCTTATAATTTCAGCTTTATCAACAAAACCATGAAACCCGCTAAGTTAGCTTTATCGTTAGAAGGGCTAGATGGTGCTGAAATTAGTTTAGGTAAAATAGAAGGCATCTCCGTTCGCGCAGATAAATCATTGCGATTATTTGTTAAAATAATACGCCGTCCAAACAAAGCGAATGAGCCGCGAAATATAGGCTTCCGTTTTAAAGTAACCCCCCTTGAAGGCGACCTAAAAGAACCCGTGATAATCGACTCGCAATTTATCACTTACTGAGATATTTGATATGAACAATGTGAACTTAGTATTATCACTCGGAGTAGGAACAATCTTTGCGTTCTTATTATTCTTTGGACTCTATCTCGGTCTAAAATGGGAAGGAAAAAAAGCCGCCTTTATTACTATTTTAACGTTATGGTTGATGTATTTTCCGCTCGCCTATTTATTTTGGCCTGGAATAGATGTTTTTGCCATTCACTTTGTGTTCTACACCATGACAGGTTACGGCTTAGGTATCGTCACCAATGTACGCTCCACGCGTATGAGAATGGAAGGAGAGAAAACGCAAGGTGGTTGGTTTCACTGGGCGCCTGCATTAATCGTCTTTTTCTTTTTGTTACTTACGCTTCAAGAAGCAAACTTAGTCACAAAGGCGCTTTCGCATAAGCCAGGTATCGTTGCCCATGACTATCGTCAAAAAGAAGGGCAATACAATGCACACCTACGACAATTAGAAAAACAAGAAAAGCGAGGATGGAAGATAACAGGGGGCTGGGATGGTGCGCCCTTACTCAATGTTAGTAAACCTTTTGTCATAAAAGCACATGACAAGTCTGGCAATGCCATCACGAAAGCACAAGTCAAAGCCACTTTTTTAAGTACAGTCGATACCGATAAGGATATGTATATTGACTTAAAAGAAAGTGATGCAGGTGTCTATTCTAGTAATATTAGCTTATCAAGTTATGGTGAATGGACCGTCTTAGTCACCGTAAAAAAAGGCGATGAACTTCACGAAATAAAAGGTCAAATTGAAGTAGACCCTCCTGCGAAGAAATAAAGCCAATGGCAGAGCAACAGCATTCAGATGACTGCTTTCATTGCGGTTTGCCTGTGCCGAAAGGTACAAACTACGCAGTAGAGATCAACCATAAACCTCAAGCAATGTGCTGTATGGGATGTGAGTCGGTTGCTAAAGCCATTGTTGAGAATAATTTAGAAAGTTTTTATGCTTTTCGCACCGACAAATCATCAAAAGTTGAAGATCTTGTGCCTGAGGAGCTACGTCAACTGACTATTTACGATGATGATGCCTTGCAACAATCGTTTGTGCGTCAAACATCTGATGAAAGTGGCGCAGCTATTCGAGAAGCCTCATTAATTCTTGAAGGCATCGTCTGCGCCGCCTGTGTCTGGCTTAATGAGCATCATGTAAAACAACTCACAGGCGTGATTGATTTTCGCATCAACTACTCCACACATCGCGCAAGTCTAAAGTGGGATAATCATCAAATTCATCTGAGTGACATACTCAAAGAAATCACCCATATTGGCTACCATGCCCACCCTTTCGACTCAGGGCGGATGGAAAGCCTACAAAAGAAAGAAAAAAGTACCGCACTGCGACGCATAGCCGTTGCAGGTATCGGCATGATGCAAGTAATGATGACCGCCTTAGCGCTCTATATCGGCGAAGTCTCCGATATGGACAGCCATATGACACAACTCCTGCGTTGGATCGGTCTGATTATTACCACGCCCGTGGTGTTCTACTCCTCAAAAGTATTTTTCATCTCCGCATGGCGTGATATTAGACGGCGACAACTAGGGATGGATGTACCCGTTGCTATCGCCATCGGCGCAGCCTATCTTGCCAGCGTCTGGGCGACCGTCAGCAACACAGGCGCAGTCTATTTTGATTCGGTGACAATGTTCACCTTCTTCTTGCTCGTCGGGCGCTTCCTTGAGATGGGCGCACGTCATCAATCAGGACAAGTGGCAGATGAATTGATACGGCTAATCCCCGTAACCGCGACCCGCATAGATGATGATAATACACACAGTTTAGTCGCAGTGAATGAATTAGAGCTGGGTGATCGTCTTTTAATAAAACCAGGAGAAGTTATCCCTGCCGATGGCATTATCATAGAAGGTCAAAGTAGCATCAATGAATCCCTTTTAACGGGCGAAAGTCTAGCCATTCAAAAAAAGCCGCAAGATACCGTAACAGGCGGTACACACAATATCGAAAGCCCCCTAACCATGCGCGTCGATAAACTCGGTGATAGCACCGTGTTGTCATCTATTGTGCGCTTATTAGAACGCGCACAAAGCGAAAAGCCTAGCCTTGCACGATTTGCCGATCGATTTGCCGCGTGGTTTGTTGGCATCATGCTACTTATCGCCATTAGTGTCTTCGCCTTTTGGTGGTTCTACGCGCCAAGCAACGCATTCTGGGTGACACTATCCGTCTTAGTCGTCACTTGTCCCTGTGCGCTATCCCTAGCAACACCCGCAGCACTGACCACAGCAACAGGTGCATTGACAGAAAAAGGTGTGCTAACAACGCGCGGACACGCCTTAGAAACACTCGCCAAAGTCACCCATATCTTTTTTGATAAAACAGGGACATTAACGCACGGTAATATCGTCGTAAGTGATATTCAGTTACTAGGTGAGCAATCAAAACAACAGTGCCAACAACTTGCCGCAGGTTTAGAGTCATCATCCGCGCATCCTATCGCAAAAGCCTTGTTAAAAAATGTTGATAGTAAAATTAGTTTTCAACAATCAAAAGCAGAGTCAGGCAGAGGAATAGAAGGTGTTTTTGAAGGCGAAAAATACCGTATAGGCACAGTCGCTTATGTTAGCGAAATAGCAGGTGAACTTGATAATAAGCGACTCGCCAAGGAAGATGGCAGTGCTGTTTATCTAGTGAAAAAATCGCAATGGCTCGCCAAATTTATCTTAGAAGATGAGTTACGAGAAGAAGCAAAACAAGCAATAAGCGATCTGCAAGCAATGGATATTAAAATTACATTACTGAGTGGTGACAAGCAAAATGTAGTGGATAACATTGCGAATAAACTAGGAATACAGCAAGCACTAGGTGAATTATTACCAGAACAAAAGTTGCACCACTTACAACAAAGTCAAAGCAATAATGAAATTGTCGCGATGATAGGAGACGGTGTAAACGATGCCCCCGTACTCGCAGGCGCACAAGTCTCCATCGCCATGGGGAAAGGCTCTCAACTAGCCCAAGTCAGTGCCGACATGATTTTGCTATCAGAAAATTTGTCACTATTAGCAGAAGCAATCCAAACCGCCAAAGATATGCAAAGTGTCATACGACAAAACTTCGCATGGGCTATTTTCTACAATGCCTTAGCCATACCACTAGCCGCAAGCGCCGTATTAGCCCCGTGGATGGCAGCGCTGGGGATGTCGTTTAGTTCTTTGGTAGTGGTGCTGAATGCTCTGCGCTTACAAAATTAAGCCATAAGGGTGTCGGAGTTTATTTAA
>CAZQTJ010000066.1:0-8646 GCA_964596035.1 uncultured Cocleimonas sp.
GAGATGAGAAAATAATAATAAATGTGGTGAGTGATAGAAGTGAGAGCATTTTATGAGGCATGGGGTTATACCTTATTTTTAGTTAAGGTTGACCATCCTACACACTGAACAATAATTTTATTGTTTGAATCTTGCTCAAAGGATGAATTTACGGGTTAAACAAGGAGTGATGGTACTTTCCCATAAGAAAAGCCTTATAAAGAATTGAGAATTTATTTATAAGGAGTATATTGTAGCCGCCGAAATTGCTCAGGGTGGGTACGATGGAGTTTCATAGTCTCGTAGTTTTATTGTTATTGCCACTCATAGGTGCGGCTATCGTCGCGGTTCTGCCCAGTCAAAAAACAACGCTTATAAGAAATACAGCTATTTTCATTGCTAGTCTGGTATTGCTTTTCTCGATTTATCTTCTTGCTTGGGGCGATATTACACCTCAAGACACAGGCTTGTGGTCTGAATATACTAAAGTCTGGAATACCCGTTTAGGTACATCGTTTGCCCTCGGTGTCGATGGCTTGTCTTACCCCATGGTGATGTTAACAACCTTGTTAGTTTGGGTTGCAGTACTTGCATCAAAAGGGATAAAAACGCACAGCAAAGGCTATTACATGCTGGTTTTAGTTTTAGAGACCGCCATTCTCGGTGTGTTTATGGCGCGCGACTGGGCTTTATTCTATATTTTTTGGGAATCCACTTTAATTCCATTGTTCTTCTTGATTGATCGATGGGGTGGCAAGGGGCGACAAACCGCATCGCTTAATTTCTTTTTATATACAATGGGTGGATCAGTCTTTATGTTACTGAGCTTGCTGGTGTTATTTGATGCTACTCCTGCACATTCTTTTTCCTTTACGGCAATAGCAGAGGGCGCTAAAACCCTTAGTTCTTCTGAGCAAACAATGATCTTTCTTGGTTTGTTGCTCGGTTTTGGCGTGAAGATGCCAATATTCCCCTTGCATGGCTGGTTACCTCTCGCCCATGTTGAAGCACCAAGTCCTATTAGTATTTTACTTTCAGGCATCCTGCTAAAAATGGGTGCTTATGGAGTGATTCTCGCGGTGGTGATGCTTCCTGCGGCTGCGGAAAATATGCAGGTGGTGCTAGTTGTCTTAGCCTTAATAGCGATTACTTATGGTGGTTTGCTTGCGTGGCGACAAAGTGATATGAAAAAGATGATCGCTTATTCCTCTGTCGCACACATGGGCGTCGTTTTACTCGGTATTTCTAGTCTCAATATTAATGGTCTGACTGGCGCTATCTATCAAATGATTGCACATGGTTTTGTTGCTGGCGCATTATTTATGCTTATTGGTCTGTTATACGAGCGCACTCATACACGCAATATTAATGATTATGGTTCGTTATTAAAAGCCACTCCTAAGTTCGCCTTTTTTATCATTATAGCCTTTATTGCCAGTGTCGGTTTACCTGGGACAGCGGGCTTTGTTGCAGAACTTCATGTGATGATAGGAGGTTTTGAGCGTTGGGGGTGGGCAATGTTGCTATTAAGTTTTGGAGTGTTAGTCACCGCAGCTTATGGTATGCGTACTATAAAACGTCTCTTTACAGGTCCAGTAAAAACTCATATGCAATATGTGTCTGACTTACATCCGAGTGAAGTCTTTGCCGCAAGTATTTTAATCTTAGGCATTATTCTTTTTGGTTTTTATCCTAGCCCCATTTTGGACTTGATTTCTCCTAGCATCGAAGACTTTATACAAGTGATTGAAAAGGGGGCATATGTCTAAAGAAACCATCTCAGAAGCAAAAAATATGCTTGGAATGCGAGATACATTAGTGCATCTACTGGAGTATTTTGAGCTTACTCTTTCTGCGCAAGCCCCTATTTATGATTTTTTGCATCGTCATACCCTGCATAGTGATGAGTATCACTTTTCTCTCGTGCCAATTAAACGAGTCACGCGATGATGCCTAATTGGAGTATTGCCCTCATCCCACTTTTACCTTTGCTGGCAGCTTTATGGATAGCAATCGGTTTTATCTTTGCTTGGAATCGTAACGAGAAGGGCGAAAAAGAAACGTCTGTGGTTAGTTTATATGCTATCAGTCTTTCTTTTTTACTGGTGATTGGCTTAGATGTTGCTGCCTTTATGGGCGAATTACCGTCAGAAGTGCGTTTAGGCACATGGTTATCGTCAGGGAAATATCAAATCAACATTGGTTTTTTGTTTGATACATTAAGTTTGACGATGGCAACACTGGTTGGTTTTATCACTTTAATCGTGACTAAATTCTCCATAAATTATTTGCATCGTGAAGCAGGCTTTCAGCGTTTCTTTATGATGTTATCAGTGTTTAATGCGGCGATGTTGCTAATTGTTCTATCAAGTAATGCTGCATTGACGTTTATTGCTTGGGAATTAGCAGGTGTTAGCTCATTTTTATTGATTGCCTACTCATGGCATCGTGATGTGGCAACAGGCAATGCAGTTCGTGCGTTTATAACTAACCGTATTGGTGACGTGGGGTTTATTCTAGGCATTGCCTTCTCCTTCTTTTGGTTGGGAACGGTTGAATGGACTGAGATGCCCAAGGTAATAGAAGAGAATAATATTTCGAGTCTTTATGTCGGGGTGATTATTTTAGGTTTTATGATTGCTGCTTTTGCCAAGTCAGCACAATTTCCCTTTTCAGCTTGGATTAGTCGCGCCTTAGAAGGTCCAACACCATCAAGCGCCGTGTTTTATGGCTCGTTGATGGTTCATGCAGGTGTTTATTTATTATTACGTTTAGAACCTTTGTTACGGGCTGACTCTGCTTTGCTTATTATTATTCTCATCGTTGGTGTTATTACCGCTGCTTACGGCTACGTAGTGGGCTTGGTGCAGACAGATGTGAAATCATCCTTTATGTTCTCGACACTCTCTCAAGTTGGTTTGATGCTGGTTTGGATAGGCAGTGGCTGGTTTACTTTGACTTTAATCCACTTGGTATTACACGCTATTTGGCGTGCTTATCAGTTTTTACATGCGCCATCGTTTATGCAACAAGTTCAGCGACCTGCACGACCTGTTCCAAAATGGCTGAATCGTAAAACATGGCTTTATACAGCGGCATTACAACGTTTTTGGTTGGATGGTATTGCCGATTGGCTACTGACAAAACCAACGCGCGCTTTAGCCCATGAAGCACAGATTTTTGATGAGCAGGTTGTGGATCGCTTAACAGGTATTCAATCACACTCTAATATGTTATCAACTTTGTCGCATTGGGAAGCACAACAACAGGGTAAGGTAGAACTAAAAGATGAGATTGGCACGGGTAATGGTTTGTTCGGTGCATTTATGCAAAGAGCAGCATCAGCCATGCATTGGTTTGAAGAAAAACTCGTCTTAAAAGGTAGTGGTGAGGGCTTGTTGAAGCTCATCAATTATCTAGGCAAGTATCTAGAAAATATAGATGAACTGCTAATGCAACCGCGTTATTTATTGGTGCTGATTATGGCAACCATAGTCGTTATTTTGTAGGGGATTGGCGTGAATTTTATAGAATCTCAAGCAACATGGCCACTGTTAGAAGCCTTGCAAGTTATTCCATTAATAGCGGCTTTTCTTTTATGGAAGCTCAGGGGTACGCCAGCAGTTGCCGTTGCGATTATCGCGACGGTCATCGAAATGGCCTTGGCGATTGTGCTTTATATTGGTTTTGATGCCGACTCAGGTGCAATGCAATATGCTAATCAAATCAATTTAATCGGTTTGCCTTATCATGTTGCAGCCGATGGTATGAGTGTCTTATTTGTTTTACTAACCGCTTTACTTAGTTTGTTAGCTGTCTTTTTTATTATTTTTCGCGTTTTGCATTACACCCGTGTTTTATCTGTGATGGTGTTTATTCAAGCTACTTTAATAAGTCAATTTGTAACCGTCGATTTACTTTGGTTTGTGATGATGTCGATACTCGAAATCATCTCAATGGCGTATTTATTGTATCGTAGGGCAACTTATATTGATGCCGAACCAATGATTAGGCGCTATTTACAGTTCATGAGTATTAGCATCTTATTGTTAGTTATTGCGACATTATTATTGGGTTGGAACTATTCAGCTTATCATGGTGGTGCTTGGTCATTTGATCTTTATGAGTTGGCAAAGACACCAGTTGACCCTGCTATTGCTACCGTGATCTTCTTTTCTCTTTTTTATGGCTTAGGTCTTCGTATACCGCTTTTCCCCTTGCATGGTTGGTTACTAATAACGATGCAACACGGGAATGTTGCCGTAGCACCTGTTTTATTACTTGGCTTGAAAGTCAGCGTATTTGCCTTGTTACGGTTTGTTTTTCCTATCTTGCCCGAGGCGGTAGAACACTGGCATAAAATAGTGGTTGCTTTCGCAATGGTAGGTATTTTTTATGCCGCTGTCTTAGCCATGCGTCAAACGAATATCCGTCGTTTGATGGCCTATGGGGTTATCAGTCACACAGGTATTTTAACCATTGGTTTATTCACCCTCACGCGTGAAGGTTTTGAGGGCGGTATTATGCTGGCAATTAACTTTGGTTTAGCCATCTCTGGCTTGATGTTTATGACGGGCTTAGTTTTTCATCGTACTAAAACGGCATCAATGGAACGTTTGGGCGGGCTGTTTGATTACTTACCGTTGGTAGGCATTGCGTTTTTAGTCGCAGGTTTGGCGATTGTTGGTATGCCAGGTACACCAGGGTTTAATGCAGTTCACTTTGTTTTAGAAGCTTCTATTGCTGAATTTGGTGCTTTAGTTACTATTGTGGCAGCGTTTGGGAATGTGATTGCGGCAGGTTTTTTACTGTATTCCTTCCAGCGAGCATTTTTAACAAAGCCAAGTTGTAGCACGATTGCTTGGGATAAGTCTCCCACTAAAGTTACAGAAAGAATAATGGCAGTATCAATGATTGTGGTGATTCTCGGCATGGGTTTGTTTTCATCACTTTGGTTGGATTTATTCGAGCATAGCCTCGATGGACTCAGTGTCTTATATGACAATAAGGCAGGACATTAAGATGGAACTGCATTATTCAGACTTTTCATGGTTAAGCCTGCTTATATTGTTACTCCCTTTAGGTGCAGCAGTCACGCTATTAGCTCGTCCTACCATTGCGCGCTGGACAGCTTTAGCAACCAACTTAATAGTATTAATTATCACCATTGGTATGACGATTGGTTTTGATAGCAGTCTCATCGGCTTTCAATATGTAGAAAAGTCACTGTGGATACAAACCCTCAATATTCACTATTTCTTAGGTGTTGATGGTATTTCGGTACTATTTTTACCCGCGACAGCCTTACTGTTTACCGCTGTTATCCTAGCCTCATGGAATAGCATTCAGACCTTGCAACGTCTTTATTTTGCATTGATCTTGATATTAGAAGCCACCATTTTGGGTGTCTTTAGCTCACTTGATACCATCTTCTTTATGTTGTTCTGGGAAGGGACATTAATTCCTTTGTACTTCCTTGTTAGCTTATGGGGCGTAGGAGCAAATCGTCGTTATGCAGGTATGAAATATGTGCTGTTTATGATGGGGGGTGGACTGCCGATATTGTTTGCCTTCGTTTTATTAGCAATCCAAGCCGATGGCACCTATATTTTTGATTACACCAAGCTCGTTGAAATAGCACACGATAATCAATATCAATCCATTATTTTTTTCCTGTTGTTATTTGGATTCGGCGTAAAAACACCGTTATTTCCCCTGCATACATGGATGCCTTTGTTGGCGCAAGAAGGACATCCAGTAACCATTGCAATGTTAGTTGGCTTGAAACTAGGAGCCTATGGTTTACTACGTTTTGTTGTGCCATTAGCCCCCGATGCGTCAAGCACCTTCCAAGGTTTGATGATTGGCTTAGGTATTATTGGTGTAATTTACGGTGGCGTGGCGGCATTAAGCCAAACTAACATCCGCAGAATGTTAGCTTTCTCTAGTTTAAGTCATGTTGGAATGATTGTTCTAGGTATCGCTACATTAAGTCAGCAAGGCATACAAGGGGCAGTTTTTCAATTACTTAATTTAACCATGCTTGCAGGAGGCTTATTCCTATTGGTAGGTTTCTTACACCAACGTATCGGTTCCACCGATATCATTAGTCTAGGCGGTGTCGCCAAAACCATGCCTCTATTGACCTCCTTTTTCTTTTTCCTAGGATTAGCCAATATGGGCGTACCAGGAACTGCTACTTTTCCTGCTGAATTTCTGATTATCATCAGCGTATTAGACAGCTATGCAGGGGTGGGATTAGCTACTTTATTTGGTGTAATATTAGGCGCTGCTTATTTTTTAGGGATATTTCGTAAAGCCTTCTTAGGTGAGTGTCGAAGTGAAATAGTAGCGGATGCCGTAGATTTACAGAAACATGAGTTGTTCGTTGTTTTTGTAATGTCGCTAGTGGTTTTAGCCGTCGGGCTTTACCCACAAATGATATTAGATACGATGGGAACAGCAACAGATGCTTGGATCGGTTTGTTGAAAGAGTAGTTCTTTGGTTCTTTGAGTGTCGTTTTTATTTTTTTAATTAATGTTAATGATAGAGTTTACAAATGAAAATTTCTTCGTGGTTCCCCTTTCTTATTTGGTTCAAGCTAATAACAAGAGAGACAATTAAAGCAGACCTTATCGCAGGTTTGACTGGCGCAGTTATCGTTTTACCACAAGGTGTTGCCTTTGCGACGATAGCAGGGTTACCCCCCGAATACGGGCTTTATACGGCAATGGTAACGCCTATTATTGCGGCTTTTTTTGGCTCCTCCTTTCATTTAGTCTCAGGGCCTACGACGGCAATATCTATCGTTGTCTTTTCTTCAATAAGTAATCATGTTGATCCAGGTACACCAGAATTTGTATCTTTAGCATTAACGCTTACTTTTCTTGCAGGGGTATATCAGTTAGCGTTTGGTTTAGCTCGGCTTGGTACATTAGTTAATTTTGTGTCTCATACGGTTGTCATCGGTTTTACGGCAGGTGCAGCAATTTTGATTGCAACGAGTCAAATGAAACATATAACAGGGATTTCTATTCCTAAAGGGGAGTCATTCCTTTATACATGGGTTGATTTGTTTAAGGGTATTGGAGAGGTAAATATTTACCTTGTTATCATTGCGCTTGTTACGTTGTTCACGGCTATTCTTGCAAAGAAAGCATTTCCCAAAATTCCTAACCTTTTGATTGGAATGATTTTTGGGAGTATTGTTGCTATCTTTTTAAAAGATTACACCACAGGTATAAAGTTAGTTGGGGAAATACCTGCACATTTACCCCCTTTTGTGATGCCTGATTTTTCGCTTGAAACGATAAAAAGGTTAGCCCCTGATGCTTTTGCGGTCGCTTTACTTGGATTAATCGAAGCGGTGTCGATAAGTAGAGCAATTGCAACAAGGTCAGAGCAACGAATAGATTCAAATCAAGAATTTATCGGACAGGGTTTGTCGAATATGTTTGGTAGTTTCTTTTCTAGTTATGCGGGGTCTGGTTCTTTTACTCGTTCGGGAGTGAACTATGCAGCGGGAGCAAAAACGCCTCTTTCGGCTATCTTCGCAGCAATTTTTCTGGTTGCCATTGTTTTACTTATTGCTCCCTTAATGGGCTATCTTCCTATTGCAGCAATGGGTGGGGTAATACTACTTGTTGCCTATAATTTGATAGACATACACCATATAAAGCAAACGCTTAGATTTAGTAAGTCTGAATCGGCCATATTATTGACTACATTTTTCGCCACTTTATTTCTTGAGTTAGAGTTTGCAATTTATCTAGGCGTTCTGTTGTCGCTTATTTTATTTTTGGCTAAAACATCGACTCCTGATATTCCAGTTCTCTCAATAGATGATGCTTCTTCACATCGAAAGTTTATAGATATTGATGAAAAACCAATACAAGAATGCCCGCAGTTAAAAATAATACGCATTGATATGTCAGTGTATTTTGGTTCTGTTAATCATGTGCAAAAATCTATTACTAATATCACTGAAAAAGAAAATATAAAGCATATTTTGATTGTATCAAGTGGTATTAATTTTATAGATCTCGCAGGGGCAGAAGTATTAGTGTCTGAAAATAAACGTCTTCTTAAGCAAAAAGGTGGACTATATTTTGTCGATTTAAAACCCTCTATTTATGAATTTGCAGCTAAATCATGTTTTATTAAAAACATAGGAAATGATCACTTTTTTGATAATAAGAAGCGTGCAGTTCATCGTATTTATGATAATTTAGATAAATCTGTTTGCTCTCAGTGTACGGCTAAAATATTTGGTGAGTGTAAAGGTTAATAGAATAAGGTAGTCCTGAATCCGTGAGGCTACTACGGAATGATGAACAAGTTATTGATTCCACAGCGGTTTAAAAAATACCCGCTTATCCATAGGGATAATTGAGTGCAGTAGCGCTCACTAAACCTATGGGTGAAGCTAAGATTTTTTAATTCCACTGTGAAACCAATACCTTATCCCTCATATCCGCATTAGCCTCACGGATTCAGGGTAGTGACAAGCGTTATCTGGTAACTTCTTGTAAACGGTAGGTAGGATGATCTTGCAATCCTGTCCTTTATGAGAAGTTACTGCTAAGTTTCTCCACCATCTGGGGAGTATTTTGTTGTAATAATCCGAAGTCCCACCAATACAGAAACGACAAAAACACTCATGAAAA
>CAZQTJ010000067.1:0-8615 GCA_964596035.1 uncultured Cocleimonas sp.
TCACCTTTTGAGCAAAGTTTAATCCTGCCCGTAATAGCAATTGTCAGTTTTTTTACCAGAGAGGAAGCATCTTTACCAATTTTAAAACTTGCATTTAGTGTTGCAGGACGACCAGAGAACTTATAGGTAAACTTGTCTTCACTATTGGCATTGCCAACAATAACTAACTGCTTCAAACCATCATATACTTTCACGATAATATCTTTATCATTTGTACCATCGCCATCAAAATCGCATGTTGTGACGGCGCTACTTATTACACCATCTTTATTGCAATCAGAAAAAATCACCCAGCCTTTTGAATAGTCATCTAGTGTTGTATTACATGACACCCCATCCTCACTCACGCAAATACTCATAGGAATGCTCCGCGTGGCGGCCTCACTTCGTGCTAACATTAAAGCGCCCATAAATTCATTCGTAGCGGAAGCAATACGATTACGCTCAATCATTTTTGAAAAAGAAGGGATAGCGATACTCAACAAGATACCTAAAACAGCAATGGTGATCATCGCTTCTATTAACGTAAAACCTGCATTATTTCTGTTATTATTCATACTTATACTTCAAGATGGGTTACATTGATAACTTAATAAGGAGAGGGGAATAAATTATCTAAATAGGCTTTAATTAAAGCACAATCTTCAATATCACATAGGATAAATAGATGAACGGAGAAGTGATCATTAGCTCCCATCAATACTTAGATAGTATTGCCGAAAATATAGGAGCATCACTGAATAAAAGCATCCAGTTCAAGCATATTGAATCGCTTGGTGGCGGCTGTATTAATCAGGTGTCTAAAATTACGGATGACAAGGGTAATCGCTGGTTGCTTAAAGAAAACAGCCCGTCTCTACTTGATATGTTTATCGCGGAGGCTCAAGGTCTGGAGGAGATCAAGCAAAGCAACAGTATTCGTGTACCCGATGTTATTTGCTACGGGGAAACACCCAATAAATCTTATTTAGTTTTAGAATACATCACGCTATCTGAAGCAAGTGGCAATCACAAAACGGCTGAAAAATTAGCGCTAATGCATCAATGCCAATCCCCTACATTCGGCTGGTATCGAGACAACACTATTGGGACAACACCGCAAAATAATCAGCCAACAGACTCATGGATTAGTTTTTGGCAAGAGCAACGTTTATTAGCACAATTAAATTTAGCACTAACAAACGCTTATCCTAAAAAAGCCTATGATGATGGTATAAAGTTGGTAGAAAAAATCGCCTTATTTTTTGACACCTACCAACCTATTCCATCCTTGTTACACGGTGATCTATGGGGAGGGAATCATGCCTTTGATAGCAATAATCAAGCTGTTATTTTTGATCCTGCGGTGTATTATGGCGATAGAGAAACAGATATTGCGATGACAGAATTATTTGGAGGCTTTGATGCGAGTTTTTACGCTCGCTATAACGAGTGTTTTCAGTTGGACGAAGGCTATGCAGTACGTAAGACCTTATATAACCTTTACCACACACTCAATCATTATAATTTATTTGGCGGTGGTTACGCTTCGCAAGCGGCGAATATGACACGACGATTATTGGCTGAGTTATAATATTTTTTCGGCAATCAAACAAGCCTCGTTGCGATAACCTTGTTTAATATCTCCTAGTGCGCCCTCTTCTTTGTACAGCACAATACGTAAATCAGCGCATAAGGATAATAACTCGCCTTGTTGTAAACGAAAATCGGGGTTACTTGGACCTGATGTATCAACACATTGCTGCGACCATGTTTGATAAAATAACAAGCCTCCCACTTTAAGCGCATTGATTATTGTGGGAAATAAATTACGTTGTAAAAAGTAGCTCACTACAATGACATCATAATGTGCTGATTTTAAACCATCGCTTTCACTGTCCCATATTTTGGGGTTAAGTGAATCTATTGATGCCTGTCTTAACGCTTCGATAACATTGCGAGAAAAATCAAAGGCATCAACCTTAAACCCTCTACGTGCTAACAACTGAGCATTACCTGCTCGACCACAGGCTAAATCTAGGGCTATTCCTTTAGGTGGCAATAGATGCTGATTATCTTGTAAAACAGTGACCGCACTTGCCGTTGTAATACTTGCCTCTTGGTAGCATCCCTCCCATTTTGCACGCTTCGTATTTATCATTTGGCACTGTTATTTATTGAATTTTTTAGGATCAATACTCAAAGAACGCATTTTTCGATAAAGATGCGTTCGCTCCATTTTTACACGGTCTGCCAACTTGCTCACATTACCACCACACTGCGTGAGCTGATAACTTAAATAGTCATGCTCAAATTGCTCGCGCGCTTGACGTAAGGGCAAATCATATAGACTACCTGGCAAAGCCTTATCTAAACCTTGCTCAAAGATAGGAATATTAGCACCTAAGCTCTCTTCGACTTCTTCTAAATCAATTTCAGTATCTGTGCCTAAAATTAACAGACGTTGCACAAGGTTACGTAATTCACGTATATTTCCTACCCAGTTGTAATTGCGTAAAAAATTCTGCGCTGCAACAGAAAAGTGCCGATAAGGCAGACCATCTTTTATGGTTTGCTGATCAACATAATAATTTAACAACTCAGGAACATCCTCGGCGTGCTCTCTTAATGCTGGAATATAAAGGGGAACAACGTTTAAATGATTATAAAGTGCCTCGCTAAATTGTCCCGACTCTACATCATCACGCAAATCATGTTGTGCTGAAGTAATCAGTATCAAATCAAGCTCTATACGCTCAAAGCTATCTACTCGCATATAATAGTTATCACGTAACACCGCTAAAAGCATCTGTTGTAAAGGCGGGCTTAACGCATCGATATCAGCAAAATATAAACAGCCACCTTGAGCCTCATCAAATAAACCATACTGTGTTGTATCGCCATCTACGCTACCAAAAAAGATCGTTGCAAGTTGGGTTTCTGTTTGATTTTCAGGGTAAGAAGACACCACGCTTTTGATAAAGGGGCGAGACCCTCGCTCACTTTGCTTATGAATATAATGTGCAAATATTTCTTTACCTGCTCCCGCTTCACCATAAAGTAAAACAACCGAGCCATGTTGAGCAACACGTAAGGATTGCTCACGCAGATGTGCCATTTTTTCACTTGATCCTATCGGTTCAGGCGGGATTTTTAGTTGCTTTTTAAGGCTTTTATTTTCTTGTTCTAATTGACCAGAGCGTAAGGCATTTTCAATGGTGAGTAACATTTTCGCCATTGATAAAGGCTTTTCAATATAGTCATAAGCACCAAGACGTGTCGCTTCGACTGCTGTTTCTATCGTGCCATGTCCTGACATCATAATCACAGGGCAAAACAAACCTTCATTTTCTTGCCAACTTTTTAACAGAGAAATTCCATCGTCCCCTGGCATCCATATATCCAATAAAACGAGATCAGGGCGACGTAAACGACGCATCTCTCTCGCTTGTTCTGCGCTTTCTGCGGTGACGACTTGATAGCCTTCATCTTCTAATATCTCGCCCACTAACTCACGAATATCGGGTTCATCATCAACGACTAAAATACTTTGCTTTTCAGCCATATGGTCTCTCCAAGTTAATATTCCTTCAAATTATCTTTTACTAATTGGCAAACAAACAGTCATTTTCGCACCACTGTCTTTATTATTACTGGCAAACACTTTCCCTGAATGCTCTTCTGCTATCTTTTTAACAATAGATAAACCTAAGCCTGTACCTGCTTTTTTATTACTCACATAAGGGGTAAAAAGATTCGCTAAAATAGCATCATCAATACCATTACCATTATCCACAATCTCAACCATGACATGATCCTGACAGGGGCTATTTTCATACTGATTATAGGATGTTATAAGCTCTATTTGTTTAAAACTTTGCTCTTCTGGCATCGCTTCTAATGCATTTTTCAATAAGTTTACCAACATTTGACGAATTCTATTCGCATCCACATTCACATCGGGAACTTCTGCTAACGTTAGTACAATATCAGCTTGTTGGCTATTCTCTCGGTATAATTCTGTAATTTCTTGAATCAGCGTATTAATTTTTACAGGCTGAAACTTTATTTCGGGTGTATGTGCATATTGGCTAAACGCATCAACCATAGTTTTCATATTATCTACTTGACCAATAATGGTTTTGCTCATCCGTTTGAGTAGATCAGCCGAGCTATCCGACAACTCAGGTAGCAACTTAAATTGCAAGCGCTCCGCAGAAAGTTGTATTGGCGTTAAAGGATTCTTTATTTCATGAGCCAAACGACGTGCAACCTCACCCCACGCTGCTTCATGCTCTGCTTGAATCACGTCGCTAATATCATCAACGACGACAACATGACCTTGCGATCCATCAAGCAAAGAAGGCAGTTTAGCACCTCGACACACAAGACTTTGATGCCCATTAGAAAGCGGTAAGTTAATCTCAACTTGCCATTCCTTTTCGTTATTTTGCAAATAGGGGCTCATCGCGTCATAAAGCGGTCTTAATTTTGCTTGCTCCTTACACACCTCTACAAAGGTTTTGCCTAGATATTGATGGGAAGATATTTGCAACACTTGATCCAAAGCGGCATTACTACGATGAATAACCCCATCTTTGTCAATCGTCATTACACCAGAGTTAATATGATTTAAGACAATATTAAGATAGTCACGCTGTTGCTGTATTTCTCGTTGATTCTCTTCACTTTCCTTGCTTGCTTCAGCAAGACGTGATGTCATTGCATTAAAAGAACGTGCTAATAAGCTAAAATCATCTTTTTTAGAAACGGGTAATTTTTTATAAAGATTACCCGAAGCAACGGCTACCGTGCCATCGAGTAACTTTCGAATAGGCTCGGTTAATTTTTTTGAATAAAGAAAGGCGGCTAAAATAGAAAATAATATGGATAACACCATAATCAATAATAACGTCAGGCGAAAACTGTATTTTATTTGGTTACGGTTGGTACTAATCGTTTGATATTGAACGCGTGCTTGCTCTACGTTATTAGCTAAACGCTGCTCATTTTCAGAAAAAGGGAAGAGTGCCGTTAAAACAGATGCCTCTCGCTCAATGCCAAGTTGTAATGTCAACGCGACACGGGAATAAAAACCATCTCCAGCAGCAGGCTCTAATTGATACATATAACCACGCGCGGATAAGGTACGAAAAACATCATCAAGAGGAAAGTGCGGTAAAATTCGGTCGTAAGCATCACCACTGTAGATTCTTACTCTATTATCGGGAGAAAACAACACCATTTCATAAGCGCCTAAAGACTCCCTTTTACGATCCATTATCGTGCCGTAGACTGCATTTGAGTCTTCAAGTAGCACCATTTCTTTTGCTAACTTCTCTAAATCAAATAAATGCTGGCGCATTTTTACATCTAATGCCCGTTCCGTTAGCTCTAGCGAGTCATCTAAAGCCCCCTCTATTTTGACATCGAACCATGTATCAATGCGATCACCAATAAAATTCATCGAGAAAAAAGACACGATTAAGACAGGAATAATCGTTAAAACCGCAAAGGCTGCCACTAAACGAGCGGTATAACGGGAGCCTGCTTGACGTGATTTAAGCCGCGCAACCAACTGATAAAGATCATATAAAATCAACCCAGACAGGATGATAAGGATAAATCCGTTGAGAGGGACTAACCAAGCATTGATTTTTTGCGTTTCATGCGGATTATTCGTCGCGATACTCAGCAGAACCAGAGAAACGGTTAACAAGCTGAGAACAATGCCAATAGGAATGGCTTGAATTAAAAAAGGTCTTAGCGCAATTGCCACCTAACCTCCTGACTGACTAAGCTATATTTATCACTTAAAAAAGATTGTATGCGCAATGGTAAACTCAAGGTTGATGATTCCAGATAGGCTACAGCAGATATATAACTATCGTCACCTTTTTCCTTTGATGCTAAACGTGGCAGCACATAATTACGAATCTCGCCCATTTGACGCAATGCCGCAGGAAGGTTGCCAAAATTCCAATTTTCCTGCGTATCATTGCGTGACAACAAATAATGACGGCTTAAAGCATGGTATTTTAACTGAAATTTTAGACTTTTTAGTTTTTTTTGTTTATTCCAAAACCAGTTATTTGGTTGTTCGTAGTAAATTCTAAAGTCTGACTTTAAGGTAACACCATTTAATAAAGCCTTTTTTAAATAATCACTCAGTTGATAGCTTATATTGGCTTGAACCTTATAAGTATTGGTTTTCGTTATAACAGGCTGAACTTTAAAAAGGTCAATCTTAATTAAGCCTTGTCCTGCGCCAACTGAGTTCGTCATTAAAAAAAGGGCGAATAAAAACACATAAAAATAGGATGTTTTGATACTTGTTATCACTTTCTTCATGCTTTTTTTACCAATACGGCATAGTAAAAGCCATCCATTGCCTGTTCATTCGGGAGAATTTGTCGTCCGTAACTTAATGCTCTTCCCCATTCAGCCTCGATTGTTTGCGCCTCTGCATCATCGGTTTGCGCCACAAAAGCCGCTATTTGTTTTTCATTTTCCTGCGGTAATATCGAGCAGGTTGCATATAACAATTTACCATTAGGTTTTAGCTTAGACCACAAATTCGTTAGTAAACTTCGTTGCTGCTCTTGCAAGCCTGCTATGTCGTCAGGACGACGTAAACACTTGATATCGGGGTGACGGCGTATCACACCTGTCGCGGAGCATGGGGCATCTAATAAAATGCGGTCAAACATAATATCTTTCGCCCAGTTATCAACCGCCCCCGCATCTACCGCTAATAATGTCGCCTTTAATGACAAACGATCTAAATTTTCTTTTACGCGTACTAGACGCGTTTCACTATTATCTACTGCAATAACATCTAAGCCTTCGCAATTTTCTAAGATATGCCCTGTTTTTCCGCCTGGGGCAGCACAAGCATCTAGCACCTTCATACCTGATTTTAGGTCTAATAAGCCAGCCGCTAGTTGTGCTGCGGTATCTTGAACAGACACCGCTCCCTCTGAAAAATCAGGCAATTCATGCACATTGCTAGGCGCATCTAAAATAATCGCTGTATCACAGACCTCTGATACGTTGGCTTTAAAACCTGTGCTGAGTAATTTTTGATAATAATCATCACGACTTTGCTGTAATAAATTAACCCGTAGCACCATCGGCGCTCGTTGGTTACAGGCTTCAAGCACCTGTTGCCAATCATCAGCCCATGATTTTTTTATTTTACCTAAAAGCCAATCAGGAAAGGCATAACGCGCCCTATCACTTTTATCAATCTGCGCGAGCAATGCCTCTTTACGACGTAAAAGCCCACGTAATACGCCATTAATAAACTTTTTTGCCCACGGCTTTTTCAAGCCTTTGACCGCCCCTACTGTTTCGTTTACAGCGGCATGATCAGGCGTTTGCTGATAGATTATTTGATAAAAGCCGAGTCGCAATAAACATTCCACATCTTTATCTTTGTTCTTTAATGGCTTTGCTAATAATTCATTTAATATGGCTGAAAGTCGCTCATGCCAGCGTAAACTACCAAAGCACAGATCACGTACTAATGGATCACTCGCCTCCTCACTGTTGGCTAATAACGGGCTGAGTGACTCGCCGTTATAAATCACTTTGCGCAAGATTTTACTGGCAATGACACGCGGGTTGTTTGACTTCATGAGGGAAACACCTGCCCCTGTAATGATCGCCCATTTAAGAAATCTTTTACCTCCATTGCCTTTTTATTAGGAAGTTGCAGCCTCGTAATAAGCACTGAGCCATTGCCTGTTGCAATTTCAATGCCCTGCTTTGACTCTGCTACCACCTCACCTGCTTGTACATCGCTGGCGCTGGTGTTAATGACAGACGACATAAATAAGCGCAGTGGTTTACCTTTCATTAGGGTATACGCCACAGGCCAAGCGGCAAACGCACGAATTGTTTGATCTATTTTTGCGGCTGATTGTGACCAGTCAATTTCACCATCTTGCTTATTTAGCTTATGTGCATAACAGCTTAAAGTATCATCTTGTACTTCTGGCGCTAACTTATCCTCAATGAGTAAATCTAAGGTTTTCATCAGTGCCGTTGCGCCATCATTAGCTAATTGATCGTGGATAGTCTGCCCTGTATCAGTAGCCGTTATCGGGCAGGGTATTTTGCATAACATATCGCCTGTATCCAAACCCAATGCCATCTGCATAATGGTCACGCCTGTTTCGTTATCGCCTGCTTGAATAGCACGATGAATAGGGGCTGCACCGCGCCATCGTGGTAATAATGAGCCATGTATATTAAGACAGCCGTATTTAGGCATATCTAACACAGCTTGCGGTAATAGTAGGCTATAGGCCGCGACGATGATTACGTCGGTATTGTAAGACGCTAGTGTCTCTAAAGCGCCGTCATCCTTAAATGATGTTATTTGCACCACAGGAATATCTGCTTTTTCAGCCACTATTTTCACGGGCTGCGCGGTTAGTTTTTTTCCACGTCCAGCACGACGATCTGGCTGAGTATAAACCGCTACTATTTCATGCTCTGAGTTAATCAAAGCGTTTAATGCTGGCACTGCAAAATCGGGGGAGCCAGCATAGATAATGCGTAGCGTTTTATTGTTCTTTATTGTCATATTGTTGTTGTTGATCCTCGCATATTGGGTATTTTAACCTGAA
>CAZQTJ010000068.1:0-8536 GCA_964596035.1 uncultured Cocleimonas sp.
CGTTGTGACGTTGAAAAGCCTCCCGTTAAACAGTTACCAATCTGTAATTTCAGCCAATTAGATTCTTCCTCTGAAGAAACGAACATCATTTTTTCGCCATATATTTTTCTATTTTGAAAATCTATACGGCGTTGTATTGCATTTAATGAAACTTTCAAATCATGGCGGTGTGCTTTTTGCCTGAGTAAATCACAACTCGATATTTCGCCTTTTAAAATTAAACCATAACTATAAACAGCATCTAGTATTTCTTTTTTAATGCTTTCAGGGAATTTGAGTGACACAGAGGCAAAATGGTTGTTTTCAGTGACGGATACGGTTAAATCATCACCTAGATTTTTATACTCCATGATCTTATGTAAGTAATGCAAGAGAGACTTGCCTGCTTGTTGATGACGTGTTGAAAGTGAAATTTTATACTTTAGCGTCTCATAGGAAAGAATATTTTTTTGCTCGTCACATAAAATACTATCCAGTAAATCAACGATACTACTTACAGGCATATCACAATCAACTGTCATTTTAAAGCGAACACTAATTAACGTTTCTTCAAAAATATTATTTTGTTCTGACGCTATTGAATAGAAGTCACTTAAACGCTCACGCAACTCTTCTAGGAAGGATAATAAATTTATTTTTTCATCCCAATCAAGTAGTGAGTAGTTCACATCCGCAGTAATCGTTAGCTTATCATTTATACGAAATAAGCTAATATACTCAAGGTTTGGATAGCAACTATGGTGCCTCACATCACAGGTCATCAAAAGATGGCGCGGCAAATTATAGCCTTTTAAACAACGTAACTCGTTAAAAGGGATATCATCGCTCAAAGTAGCTTGATACTGCTTGGATTTTTGTATCTCATAATTTTTACTATTAAAATACAGATACGGTGTATTATTTTTTTTGTGGAAAATCATTTTTCCCATAATTTAAAGCACCCTTTGAAACTTTTGCATAAACTAGTAAAAAAAACGTATAGCTAAAAGCTCATTATTCTATTCATCGTAATAAAATATCTATACCTTGTCTGGCTGTTGTTTAATAGCATAAATAACTTTAATAGTCATGATTAAGTTTATTAAGAATCTTCGTAAATGTGTATATAGGCCTTAGAGTGGGTGTTGAACTTGATAATTAAATGAAGTGACCTAAAAGTAGTGGTTTAAAACTCTGAGCGCAAATGACGCGCTAGTAACTCTTTAACGGCTGCTTGGGGGTCTAAATTTTCATGTACAATACGGTGTACAACAGAGCAAATAGGCATTTCAACCTTTGCTCTTTGTGCCAATAAATTAATACAGCTTGATGACTTTGCCCCTTCTACTGCTTGACCTATTTCTTTAATAGCAGCTTCTGTATCTAGACCTTTTCCTAGCGCCAACCCTAAGCGACGATTACGTGATTGGTTGTCTGTACAGGTTAAAACTAAATCGCCCATTCCTGCTAAGCCCATCATAGTGCCTGCTTTTGCCCCCATGCTTTCGCCTAAACGCATAATTTCGGCTAAACCACGAGTGATAATCGCAGCTCTAGCATTTGCGCCAAAACCTAAACCATCAGAGATACCAGCAGCAATCGCTAAGATATTTTTTACCGCCCCGCCTAGTTCTACGCCTAAAATATCATTGCTAGTGTAAACACGGAAGTTACCGCTTTGAAATGCTTTTGCAGTACTTTTACTTAATACTTCTGTCGTTGCAGCAACAGTCATTGCGGTTGGTAAGCCTCTGGCAACTTCTGAGGCAAAGGTAGGTCCTGAGACTAGACCATAAGGAACTTTATCTCCGAGAGTTTCTTCTACCACTTCATGTAAAAGTTTACCTGTACCCGTTTCTAGCCCTTTAGTGGCCCATACAATATTATGTTGCGCACTTAAAAGAGGAGATAGATGGGTTAATAATTGGCGAAAGCCATGACTCGGTATAACTATGAGCTGGTTGTGGGAGTGTTGAATGCAGTCTTCAATTTTATCGCTACATTGAAGGTTATCAGGAAAAGGAATTCCCGAAAGATAGTGAATATTTTCTCGTGCTTTTTGATATTCAGCAATATGCTTGGCATTAAAGTCCCAGAGAAGAACGTCAATATTGTTACGCGCAAGCTGTAGAGCCAGTGCTGTCCCCCAAGAGCCAGCACCGTATACTGAAATTGTCTGAATACAGGCTTCAGACATAATAGGCTACGCTTCTTCTGTTTCTGCTGGTGTAGCTGCGGCTTGTGCTGCTTCTTCTTGCAAGCGTTGAGCATAAAGCGCATCAAAATTGATGGGCGATAGGTGCATTTCAGGAAAACTACCTTTTGAGATCATACTTGCTATGGCTTCACGCGCATAAGGATATAAATTACTAGGGCAATAACTCGCTAATAAGTGATTTAACTGGTCTGTATCATAGCCCGTAATTTTAAACACACCAGCCTGTGCAACTTCGACAAGAAAGGCTGTATTTTCATTACTTTTAACCGTGACTGTAATCAATAAAACCACTTCGTAATGGTCGTCAGAAATAGGCGTTACTTCTGTATTAAGCTGTAAGTTTGTATCTGGCTGCCACTCTTCTGTGAAAATAGCAGGGCTATTTGGAGACTCAAATGAGGCATCCTTTAAAAAAATACGTTCAATTATAAATTGTTGTTCTACTTGCTCAGGCTGTTGTGCAGCGACTGTTTGTTCTTCTTCTGCCATTTTATTTTTCCTTTAAAAGAATATCTAATTTACCTTCACGATCAAGCTGAGACATATCATCATATCCCCCGATAGCTTGTCCGTTGATTATAATTTGCGGTACGGTTGTTCCGCCTGTTTCTTCTCTCATTTCCTGCCAAAGAGCTGCGCTTGAACCCACACGAATCTCTTCAAATTCTATATTTTTATTTTTTAGTAGTTTGCGTGCTCTCATACAGTAAGGGCAAAAAAGAGTGGCATACATAATAACTTCTGCTTGCACTGTTATCGCCTACTTAGTGGTAAGTTTTCTGATTCCCATGACATAATGCCACCCCCTAAGTTATATACATCACTAAAGCCATGCTTAGTTAAGGTGTTGCAGGCATTACCTGAACGGCTACCGCTACGACAATATACCAAAAAAGGTTTGTCTTTGTTTTTCTCAAAGCTTGCTAATTGACCACCTAGTTGACCTAGAGGAATCGTCTTAGCACCTTTGATAATGCCATTTTTTGTTTCACTCTCTTCTCTAACATCAATCAGTGTTACATTGTCTTTATTTAAGATTTGCACTGCCTCGTGCGCATTAACCTGCTTGTATTTACGCGTAAGCCGAGAGAATTCGCTCCAAGCAATCAAGCCTAAAACAGCGATAAAACCAAAGACTAGCAGAGGATGCATGCGGGCAAATTCAATATATTCTTGCATGAAGTGTGTTTAACCAAAGATTAAAAATAAAGGAGTGTAAAGATAACCGCCTAAAAGCTTTAGGTAAAGATAAAATATAGGCAAGTATTAAGAATTAATAACGCAATTTTAAGAGAAGTGCTTGTTTCAAGTTTTTATTTTCGAAGTGAAACTAAGCCCAAAACTATACTGCTAGCAGATTCAAACAGCATTGTATTATATTTTCCACTGAGTTGAAGCCTTCTTTCAAAGGATAGACTACAGGAGGATAATATCGTTATGAGTTTAGGAAACCTAATGCTTAACGTACTGTACAGAAAATATCCTGCATCATGCTAATTAGTTTTAGAGTACGAGAATCTCCCACACGATAAAAAACTCGATTTGCATCTTTGCGAGAAGCTAGTACGCCTTTATCTCGTAAAATTGCTAGATGCTGTGAAATATTACTTTGCGACGTACCAACACATTCAACGATGTCTTGTACACTAACTTCGTTTTCACCTAAAACACAGAGTATTTTTAAACGCAAAGGGTGCGAAATTGCTTTTAATGAGCGAGATGCGATCTCTATATCTTCATCTCGACCCAGTAAATCGACAGTAAATGCACAGTTGTTACCTGTATTTGAGTCAGTATTCTTAATGATTGTCATAGATTTCTGGTATGGCTATTTTATAGTTATAATGTAGGGGTTGACCAAGTCTAGTTGATAAAAATTTAGCTAATAGAATCTTAAGCTTATTCAAAAAATCTTAATTGCTAATTAAACGTTAGCACTGATCTATATGATGCCCCCCACTCGAAAAACACTAACATTCAAAAATGACGTACAGCAATGCAGTTATAAAATTTATACGCCGCAAAACAAGTGATAGGTCAAAAAAATAAATATTAGAATTACATTATAAGATAATATAGTTTCACTCAAAAGTCACTGAAAACATAAGTGGTTGCTGATATTTAAGTAGATCTCATTCCTAAAGTGAAATATATTCCTTCTCTTAAATCTATGCACTTTCTCTTTTAAGCTGTTATTATAGTTAATACAATTGCTTACAATAATTATTATACCAATGCTTTCAAACCTTCCTAAAAACTTGTTAAGTTTACTTTTATTAGTAATGATTAGCACTTCTGTTTTTGCTGATAGTCAGCAGCAAAAAATTAAGAAAAAGATCGAACAAGCCTCTACAAATCTCAATACCGCTAAAAATAAGTCTAATAAGTTACGCCAACAAGTTCACTCCTTGGAAAAAAAACTGAGTGATATTTCACGTGCTCAATATAAAACCGAGCAAAAAATAAGTGAATTAGGAACAAAACTGGGTAAAGCCAGTTACGAAAAACAGCAATTAGCAGATGGTATCACCCAGCAAAAAGAAGCTTTAGCACAACAAATGCAAGCTTTATATACCTCTGGCGAACAATCACATTTACGTTTATTACTCAAGCAAGACGACCCTTCCGATATTGGACGTACCATAAAATACTTTGAGTACTTAAATCGTAGTCGCCTGAAAAAGATCAAAGCTATTCGTGCTAGCTTAAAAAAAGCCCAGAAAATAGAGCAGCAGATCACAATAGATCGAGTGAAATTAAAGAGTCTAAATACTAAGCTAGTATCTCAACAATCAAATTTGAAAGTAGTATTAAAAAAACGCGAAAGATCACTGCGTTTAGCTAAAAAACAAGTAGCAAGTAAAGCAGGCAAGCTAAAAAAGCTAAAAGCTCAAGAGGCACGATTACAGAGTGTTATTTCAAATTTAATAGCCAAAGAAAAACGAGTCACTAAAGAAAAGAAAAAGAAAACAATAACTGCGTCAAAAAAACCAGAAAAAAAATCGCCGCAATCTCCGCAAACCCCTAAAGGGAAAATAGTAAAACAATCTAAATTTGTTTCAAGCCGTCCATTTTCATCACTAAGGGGGCGTTTATCATGGCCTGTTCGTGGACGTATGACACATCGTTATGGTAGTAAGAGAAATGACAAACAGCGCTGGAAAGGGGTCGTTATTTCAGCACCAGGAGGACGTAAGGTACGCGCAGTGGCTCGTGGAAAAGTAGAGTTTTCTGGTCGCTTAAATGGTTATGGGTATTTAATAATTATTCGGCATGATAAAAATTACCGTAGCCTTTATGCTTATAACCGTAGTCTTTATAAAGAAACGGGAGCTATTGTGAATGCGGGTGAAATTATTGCTGCTGTCGGTAATTCGGGAGGGCAAGAACAAAATGCCTTGTATTTCGAAATTAGAAAAGGTACACGACTACAAAATCCATCCCGTTGGTGTAAATAGAATGACTAGTAATATCTAGGTTGTGAGGTTAAACAATCATCTTTCATCAGTGCATTTTTATGATAGACGCGTTAGACTTGCAAATAGTGAGTTCTACGCGTCTAATTGTGTAATAATATTTTGCGCTATAAATAATAATAATTTGGTGAGCTTAAATTGAGAATGGCGTCTCAATTAGTCATCACTTAAAAGATTCGATTTTGGAGATATAATGCAGCTGAGAATTAATAAAACACTAACAACAAGTGTTGTTTTAGGAACCTTCATTGGTGTTGCAACATCAATGAGTTTGAATGTTTTTGCATTCAAAGCAACTAGCCCCTCCATACCTGTGGAACAAATCAGAAAGTTTTCAGAGGTTTACTCGCGTATTAAACGCTCTTATGTGGAAGAGGTGGATGATAAAAAATTAATTTCTAACGCGATCAGCGGTATGCTTTCAGGTTTAGACCCTCATTCTTCTTACCTAGATGAAGATGCCTTTACCGAGCTACGTGTCGGTACATCAGGCGAGTTTGGTGGCTTAGGTATTGAAGTTGGTATGGAAAATGGCTTTGTTAAAGTTATCTCTCCTATTGATGATACTCCAGCATACAAAGCGGGTTTACATGCGGGTGATTTAATTATTCGCTTAGATGACAAGCCAGTAAAAGGGCTTACGCTTAGTGACGCAGTTAAATTAATGCGCGGAAAACCCGGTGCACCTATTGAGTTATTAGTAGTTCGCGAAGGCAAAGACAAGCCTTTTAAAGTTAAAATTATTCGTGACATCATCAAAATTAAAAGTGTAAAACACCGCATGATAGAGGCGGATTTTGGCTATGTGCGTATTTCCAGCTTCCAATCAAAAACGACGGCTGGTGTAGCTAGTGCGATTAATAAATTAAAAGCTGAAAACAAAGGAAAATTAAAAGGTTTAGTATTAGATTTAAGAAATAATCCAGGGGGCGTTTTGAACGGTGCTGTTGGTGTATCTGATATTTTCCTTGATAACAGTGGAAAAATTGTTTACACAGAAGGGCGTGTATCTGATGCCCTTATGCGCTATGACGCGACTGCTGGAGATATGTTAGATGGAGCGCCAATGGTTGTATTAGTAAACCAAGGGTCAGCATCTGCTTCTGAAATCGTTGCTGGTGCGCTTCAAGATCACAAGCGTGCCTTAATTGTCGGTAAAAAGACCTTTGGCAAAGGATCCGTACAAACGGTACTTCCCTTAGATGCAAAAACAGCAGTAAAACTTACCACAGCTCGCTATTTCACGCCATCAGGAAATTCAATTCAAGCTAAAGGTATTATTCCTGATATTAAGATAGAGTCTTTGGATATTAAAGCTAATAAGAAGGACAAGGGTGACACCTTTACACCTTTATCTGAGGCCGACTTAAAAGGTCATTTGGCTAATCCTAACCCTAAATCTGCTGATAAAAAGAAAGTCACTGCTAAATCAACGTCAACAGAGAAAGGCAAAGACAACAAACCCAAAGAGAACCTAGCTAAGAAGGACTACCCTCTATACGAGGCTTTAAATGTTTTAAAAAGCATGAGTCTAATTCAAAGCAGAAAATAATAAGGCCTGAGCATAAGTGGTCTTACAAAAGTTTATCCGCGCTCTAAATCCTGTCGAATTACTACGACGGGATTTTTTTATTTATATCATCATTGGTTTATTATGTGGTGGTGTAGCGGTTATCTTTCATCTTAGCATTCTTCTTGTTTTTGATACTTTACGCGCATATCAAAACCAGCAAACACCATGGAGCATGTTAGCTCTAATGGTTATATCCCCTGCAATAGGTGGTTTATTTATTGGTTTGATTATTCAATACGTAGAGCCTCGTGCAGCAGGTGGGGGCATCCCGCAAACTAAAGAAGCCTATTGGAATAACAACGGTATTCTAACCATTAAAGAAGCGTTTTGGCGTTTTATTTTAACCGTTATATCGATAGGTAGTGGTGGCAGTTTAGGAAGAGAGGGACCTACCGTACATCTTTGTGCATCGGTTGCATCTCAAGTTGGACAATGGCTAAAGTTGCGTAAAGAAACCTTCCAGTTAATGATTCCTGTGGGTATGGGCGCAGGCTTAGCGGCTGCTTTCAATACACCTTTAGCAGCAATTACCTTTGTTATCGAAGAAGTTTTATTGCATGACTATAAAGCCAAAGCTATCGGAGGTATTATTTTCGCAGCTGTTACTGCCGCCGCTGTTGAACGTATCATCCTCGGCTCAAACCCTGTTTATGTTGTTCATTTACTTCCGTTTAATATTGATTGGTGGATGCTTATTTGTTTACCAATTGGTGTGCTTGGCGGGATTTCTGCACATATCTTTGTAACAGGTCTACTGCACTCTCGTATACGCTTTCAAAATTGGCAACAGTGCCCTAACTGGGGAAAACCCGCAGTTGGGGGCTTAGCGATGGGCATGACAGGTACAATGATATTTGTCACCACAGGGCATGATGGCATGTTTGGTCTTGGCTACGATGACTTTACCGACACACTCAGCGGTAATATTTTTGGCATTACCTTAATCATACTTTTTGCAGGCAAAATCATCGCCACCATTTTAAGTTTTTCCTCTGGAGGAAGTGGCGGAATTATCGCACCTTCGCTCTACATAGGTATGATGCTCGGAGGCTCAGTCGGCTCTTTACTCGTACACTCTTTCGATTTATCCAATAATATTGTCGGGGGGGCGGCTTTGTTAGGTATGGGAGCCTTCTTTGCAGGAGCAATTCGTGTGCCTTTTACATCCGTTTTATTAGTCTATGAAATGACAGGAAATTACTCGCTGATACTCCCCCTTATGTTCGGTAATATGCTGGCTTATAATATTGCAGAACGTCTACGCCCAACACCTTTGCATGAAGCATTACT
>CAZQTJ010000069.1:0-8523 GCA_964596035.1 uncultured Cocleimonas sp.
TTTTCAGCACTTAAAAAGCCCTTATCTACTTTCGTGGATAAGGGCTTTTTTTTGTGCTGGAAATATGGATATTTCGGAGAATTATCTTAGATAAAATCCCAAACATCATCAAATTCTTCTTCATCCTCATCCAGCAAGATAGTTTCTACTACTTTAAAACTACAATAAGAAAAGATCCCCACACATTCATCTATATTAGTAATCTGAATTTTTTCTTCACGCGATATAAATTGCAAGTTTAAAATATCTTCCACTTTGAACATATGTGCTGGCAAAATAATATTGGCTTCTTGACGCACTCCTTCAATACTTGGTAAAAATAAACCTTCTATTGGTAGTTTTTGCCTCAATGTTCTATTCTCAACAGCGTCAATACGTATCGACATTGCTTTCGGCGATATTAGCTCGGCGCCAAAACATAAGCCTTTCTTTCCTCTATAATAATCCATCCAACGGATCACTAGAATATGCCACTGATCTGTATCGTCAGCAGGGTCTTTAATTCCAACTATCTCCCCAATACGTACTGCTGTAGGTTCTTTTTCTTGCTGGCAAAGCCCATAACCACCTGAGCTACTATTTTCAATCTTCCATGTTTGTATTTCAACATCATGCTCTTCCTCAAGACTTTCTACACCTAAGTCAACCCATGGGCTAGCAACAGCTTCTCCGTAATTAAGTTGCTCATAAATATCATCTTCTTCTTTTTGAGTCTCGACAGGTTCTTCCTGTGTACATTTCACGACTTCGACAACATCTTTAAGACGAAATACTAAACCTGTTTTATCGCCACGTTCAAAACGTTTAAATTTACGGCTACGTGCAGTTGTTAGCACATTCACAAGCCGTTTTGCTAAACTATGACTAAGCATCGGAAAATCTTTATGTAGACCAAGCGGTGTATTAGCGGTATCTACAATAAAACCTTTTAAAATACTAATAACATTGGATACATCTAAAATACGGCTTGTCGGAGAACTTAAAATATCACTCACTGGCATTAAAGCGGCTGGCTCATCGCTGTTTAGTAAACTAATATGAGCATATTCACCCTTTATACTATCAGCATTATCTAAAACACTGACTTGGGAAATAATTTGTTTATAAAACTGCTCTAAACGACCTATTTCACCTTGCCTTAAACTATTAGGATTAGAAAGTGCAAGTAAATGAACAAAGAGATAATGCTCTTCTATCGTTAGCTTTTCTGATTGAGCATCACTTCTGTCAGGGATAACCTGTGATTGAATATCATTTTCACAGGCAAACAAATAAAGCTGATGCACATCGTGCCACACATTGGCTTTATTTTTATTATAGATACTATAACTATTAATCAGCGTACCACTCATATACTTAATGGCACGACCAATGGATATTAATAACTTTTTTTGGATTAACGGCCCTTTCGTCAACATATCTAATGTCGCTAATTGATACAGACCCGATAGCTCTAGTTGTAGTGCTTGCTTCAAATCAAATACTTTTTGACTTCGTTCTAGCAAAGGAAATGAGCGGCTAGAAAAGTGCCTGTCTAAATTATCCAAAGCCATATTAACAAAGGGGAGAAAAACATCGCCTATATCAATACGAACTTGCGCGGGTAGTGGCTGTTGGTTTAACAAAACCAGAGCCTGATATAAACGTTTAGTGACAGCCCCCATATTTGTCATAGGAAGGTCATTCACCCAAGCCCTTGCTTGAGAGACAGAATGTGGTATCGACGTATTATTATTTTTATCAACAGACTGCATTAGATTACTCATAGTGACTTGATCCATCACCTGCTATTTATCATCAATTTAGGAATGAAAACTCAATAACGTCCCTTATCAAATAATATAGTGGCTATAGATTTATTTATTTTTATTATAAAAGTTAGATCGCTCAAATATTATCACTTGAAGGCATTTTATACGATAGGTGTCTTAGACCGTTTACCCGAAATTTCTCTTACCAATTTTGGGACAAGATAACCTGATAGTTGAGATCTTAGACCTTTCATTATCATCAATGCTTGTGGCTCATCTACATCGAAATGAGCGGTTCCATTAACCTTATCCAATAAGTGTAAATAATAAGGTAAGGTTTGATATGCAAACAATCTATGGCTTAAATCACTTAATACTGCAACACTATTATTAACCCCCTTTAATAATACGGACTGATTCAATAAAATACTTCCCGAACAAGCAAGTAGACGCAATTTATCACCGACCTTATCGTCAATTTCATTGGCATGATTTGCGTGTATGACAAAAACTTTGTTCAGCTTTAAATAACTAAACCAAGCAAGAAAACTTTCATCAATTCGCTCTGGCAACACAACAGGAAGACGCGAGTGAAACCGAATTGTTTTAATATGGGGAATAGTTGCTAATTGATTGCATAACGAAGACAATCGTTCGTCCGATAAAACTAAAGGGTCACCACCACTAAGAATAACTTCATGCAAACTTGTGTTCTTTGCAATGACTTCAATCGTTTGTTGCCAATTATTTTTTGCAGGGTTTAATTCAGTATAAGGAAACTCTTGACGAAAACAGTAGCGACAATGAATAGCACAAGTGCCTGTCGTTACAATAAGCGCCCGACCATAATATTTTTGCAAGACACCAGGAGCTAATGCCGCACTCATATCCCCTACTGGATCAGAAAAATAAAACTCATTTTGATTCATTTCATCTTTTATCGGCAATATTTGTCGTAACAAAGGATCATCCCAATTTCCTTTTTCAATTTTATCTAAATAGCTTTTTGTCACTAATAGTTTAAATTTTTCAGAAGCTTGGATAGTGTTTTTAATATCTTTATTAGGTAACTCAAGATAATCAATTAATGCCTGTGGATCACGAATTGCCTCTGCTAATAAATGTTGCCATTTTTTTTGCTGATTTAAAGGCTTATTTTTAATTTCAATACCAGTTATCATACGCGCCTGTATTTTACGTCTCATTATCATGTTCGACAAAGTCATCAACCTCAAAAAGGAACCTTTATCATGGCAAGCTATAATACCAGTGAGTTTCGCAATGGTCTCAAATTTATGCTCGATGGAGCGCCCTACACTATTGTTGATAATGAGTTAGTTAAACCAGGCAAGGGACAAGCATTTAATCGCGTTAAAATCCGTAACCTTAAAACAGGACGTGTGATTGATAAAACATGGAAGTCAGGCGAAAGCGTTGAAGCTGCTGATGTAATGGAAATCGAAATGGAATATCTCTATGCAGACGGAGAGTTTTGGCATTTCATGGAACCTACAAGTTACGAGCAACATGCGGCAGATGAAAATGCAGTAGCTGATGTGATTAAATGGCTAAAACCTCAAGAGCTTTATCAAGTGACGTTATGGAATAACGCGCCGCTAAGTATTACGCCTCCAAATTTTGTCGAACTGAAAATTACCGAATGTGATCCTGGCGTACAGGGCAATACGGCTCAAGGCGCAACCAAACCCGCTATTGTCGAGACAGGCGCAGCCATTAAAGTCCCTTTATTTGTTGAAGAAGGTGAAATTGTTAAAATTGATACGCGCTCTGGCGAATACCTTTCACGCGCAAAATAAAGTAAAAAAATGCCGACATGGGAACCTTCTGCTAGTTTAGAGTTGCTTAAACAACGCGCTCAGATGCTATCTGAACTGCGTGCATTTTTCTTCCACCGCAATGTGCTGGAAGTTGAAACACCTGCGCTATCACAAGCTGCTAATTCTGACCCTTATATCGAATCTTTTTCATTGAGTAATGAACAGCATTTTTTACATACCTCGCCAGAGTATGCTATGAAACGCTTGTTAGCCTCAGGTAGTGGTGATATTTATCAGATATGTAAAGTCTGGCGCTCTGAAGAAGCGGGGAATAATCACAACCCTGAATTCACACTATTGGAATGGTATCGGGTAGGATTTAATTATCAGCAACTAATGAGAGAAGTTGAATTATTACTCACATCATTACTATCATTAAAAAAATCATCTAAATTTTACAGTTATCAACAGCTTTTCATTGAATTTTTACAACTTAACCCCCATAAAGCAGATCATTCCACGTTAATTAATTGCGTTAGAAAGAATGTACCTGAGCTGGAAATAGGTGACAAAACAAACTGGCTGAAACAAGATTTATTAGATGTATTGCTAACACATTGCTTAGAACCTACTTTTAGTAGCGAACAATTAACATTTATTTATGACTATCCTGTTACACAGTCGGCGTTAGCGAATATACGCGTAGCAACGCCAACAGAAGAAGCCGTTGCTGAACGGTTTGAAGTTTACTTAGGTAGTCGTGAGTTAGGCAATGGTTATCAAGAACTAACGGATGCTGACAAAAATAGTCAAGTCATTGCGAGCGAATTAGCGCAACGAAAAAGACAAAACCAAAAAGTATTCCCTAAAGACAAATACTTTTTGCAAGCAATGGAATGCGGTATGCCATTTACATCAGGGGTTGCTATTGGCATTGATCGTTTATTAATGTGCAAATTTAATAAGAGCCATATACAAGAAGTGATTAGTTTTCCTTGGGATACGGCCTAGTAAAGTGCATAATGCGTGACCTTGTTGGTAAAATACACACATTACAGCTCGATCATTTTCAACTAAATTTCAAATATTTAAAAATTATCAAATCGGAGAAATATCGTGAACTTTTTCATTTCAGATGCAATGGCAGAAGGCGGACAAGCAGCACAAGGTGGGGATATGTTCCAATTACTCATGATGATTGGTATTTTCTTTGCCATTATGTATTTTATGATCATTCGTCCGCAATCAAAAAAGGCCAAAGAGCATCAAACATTATTAGATGGTTTGCGTAAAGGTGATGAAATCGCAACTGCCAGCGGTATTTTAGGCAAGATACATAAAATTGATGATAATTTTATACAGTTAAAAATTGCAGAAAATACGACAATTACAATCCAACGCCATGCTATAGGATCGGTTATGCCTAAAGGCACAGTAAAGACACTATAAACATAATAAATATAATACAAAATACTTACCACAGACTCATCGTTGCTACGGTGTATTTGTGGTAAATATGAGACAGATTAAAATAAAAAATGGGACAACATCAATGAACAGGTATCCACTCTGGAAGTATTTGCTCATCATAGCAGTTACTATGATTAGTATACTTTATGCGCTACCCAACCTTTACCCTTCTGATCCTTCTTTGCAAATTACAATGGAAGGAAGAAACCAGTTTGATAATAAAGAGTTGGAGAAGATAAAAACAGCCTTAACGACAGCTAAAATACCTGTCAAAAATCTAGAATCAACAGAAAAAAAATTAACCATACGCTTTGAGAACACCGATAATCAATTTGCCTCTGTTGACCCGATAAAAGCAGCATTAGGTAAAAAATATGTAACCGCTTTAACACTTGCACCAACAACACCAGACTGGCTAAAGTCGATTAACGCTTTACCTATGTACCTTGGGCTTGATTTGCGTGGCGGTGTTCACTTTTTAATGGAAGTGGATATGAAAACAGCCATTGATAAAGCCTTACAACGCTACAGCTCCGAACTAGGTAGCTTCTTACGCGATAAAAAATTACGTTATCTTGGAGTGGTACGTACTGGCGATGCACTTACCGTAAAGTTTAAAACTGAAGAATTACGCGCCAATGCACTGAAAGCATTTAACCGTGAATATAACACTTTGCTAAGCTTTAAAGAGATACCAAGCCAAAAGGGTGTCGCTCTTCTAGTTAAGCTAACAGAAATCAATATCAACAATACAAAGCGTTTTGCACTACAACAGAATATTACAACCTTGCGTAATCGTGTCAATGAGCTTGGCGTCAGCGAGCCAATCATTCAACAACAAGGACTTGAAAGAATCGTTGTTGAGCTACCTGGTGTGCAAGACCCTTCAGAAGCTAAAAAAATATTGGGCGCAACCGCAACCTTAGAATTCCGCATGGTTGATGAAGAAAGTAGCCCCTATCAAGCGCAAGCATCTGGGCGAGTTCCTGTTGGCGATAAACTCTTCAAAGAACGTAATGGCAACCCTATTTTGCTCAAAAGAAAAGTAATGCTCACAGGGGACTATATTACTGGAGCATCCGCTATTTTCGATCAAGATAATCGTCCTGCGGTTAGTATCACTTTGGACGGAAAAGGTGCAAATATCTTTGCTAGAGAAACGGGCAAAAATGTTCAAAAACTGATGGGCGTTGTATTTATTGAGCATAAAACAGATGTAAGCAAGCTTCCTGACGGCACTATTTCTAAAAAGACGAAGAAAACGCAAGAAGTGATTAATGTTGCTCGTATTCAAGAACAATTGAGTAAACGCTTCCAGATAACAGGTTTAGATTCTCCTCAAGAATCACACAATTTAGCCTTATTGCTTCGTGCTGGCGCACTTGCTGCACCTATCTACATTGTAGAAGAACGTACTATCGGTCCCAGCCTAGGTTCTGACAACATTGAGGCAGGTAAAATTTCAGTTATTATTGGTTTTATATTAGTGCTGATCTTTATGGCTGTTTATTATCGCGTCTTTGGCTTAGTTGCAAATATCGCCTTAACACTAAATCTTGTCCTGATTGTTGCCATTCTCTCTATGTTACAAGCAACACTTACACTACCAGGTATTGCAGGAATCGTGCTAACGGTTGGTATGGCGGTTGATGCCAATGTACTAATTTACGAACGAATCAAAGAAGAGCTACGCAATGGCTTAACACCACAATTAGCCATTCAGTCAGGTTATGAAAAAGCTTTCTCAACCATTGCTGATGCAAATATCACCACTTTAATTGCTGCTATTGTGCTTTATCAAATGGGGACAGGCCCGATTAAAGGATTTGCAATTACCTTAGCGATAGGCATTGCATCCTCGATGTTCACTGCCATTATGGGGACACGCTCCATTATTAATTTAATCTACGGTAATCGCCGTATTAAAAAGCTGCATATATAGGAGCCGACGGATGAATACTCAAAAAACACAACAAAAAGATACCGCAGAAAAGCAAATTAATTTTATGGGCTTGCGTCGCGTTACAGTAATAATATCTGCACTTCTAATTATTGCCTCTATCGCATCATTAGCAATTCGTGGTCTTAACTTAGGCGTCGACTTTACAGGAGGCTCAGTCATTGAGGTTGGCTATCCTAGTAGTGCGAATGTTGATAATGTACGTCTAACACTAGAAAAAGCAGGATTTGATGCTTCGGTACAATCTTTCGGTACCGATAAAGACATATTAATACGCCTAGCGCCTGATGCTGAGGGGAGTAATAAAGACAATATCAGCCAAAGAGTCTTGCAAACCTTACAAAAACATACCCCTGGCGTAGAAATGCGTCGCGTTGAGTTTGTAGGCCCGCAAATTGGCGATGAATTAAGAGATCAAGGCGGAATTGCTATGTTATTAGCACTCGCAGGTATTCTTATCTATGTCACTTTGCGTTTTGAATTTCGCTTCTCAGTTGGCTCTGTTATCGCACTACTTCACGATGTAGTGATTACTTTAGGCTTCTTTTCTATCATTGGTATAGAGTTTGATCTGACCATTTTAGCGGCTATTCTCGCCATTATTGGTTATTCATTGAATGATACCATTGTGGTATTTGATCGTATTCGAGAAAACTTCTTAAAAATACGTAAAGCTACGACTGAAATTTCTATTAATACATCTATTAATCAAACACTTTCCAGAACGATTGTGACATCGTTAACAACCTTACTCGTATTGCTCGCCCTATTCTTCTTTGGTGGAGAAATCATTCATGGCTTTGCATTAGCAATGATAGTGGGCGTTGTTATTGGAACCTATTCGTCAATTTATGTTGCGAGTAGCTCATTACTCATGATGGGGGTAACCCGCGAATCACTCTTACCACCTGAGCCAGATGAAACAGAAGAGTTTGATGGAAGCGTCTAACAGATAACTCTTTTTTACCTGAATCCGTGAGATCAATGCGTCCTGTGCCGTAGTGACCTCACGGATTCAGGTTTTAATATATCAGAAAACAAAAAGAGCCAAAATCACTATGATCTGGCTCTTTTTGTTTCTAGAGTTGAAAACTATTTAAAAAATAAATTGTAGTTAAAATAATACGTTTGCCACTAAAAGATAAAAAATTCGTGTTTTTTACAACAAATTTAAAAGCTAGATAAAAAATTGTACTATACTATAGAATCAGCTTTTTTAGCATCCCAATTTAGCTAATCATTATACACTCAAGGACAGAGAGCATAAAAATGACTATCCAATTACCTAGCAATAATAATCCAATTATTAATACTTCCTTCTACCTGCTCCCCATTGCTGTTTTAAGCACTAGCCTCTTTATGGTCAGCGCAATGGCAGCAGGTAGCTCTACCGACATAAGCTCAATACAATCCATTAGCACAAATGCAACGGCAAAACCAAGCGCTGTCGCACCGAAGATCCAAAGCATAACCCCTACGCCAACAACAGCGTGCCCGCTAAACAGCGGAGGTCCTTCTCTATTAGGTACAACATGGCTGGTAGAAACACTTTATGGCAATAGAG
>CAZQTJ010000070.1:0-3892 GCA_964596035.1 uncultured Cocleimonas sp.
TAAGATCGGGAACTTATTTCGTGCTCATTCCTAAGTTGCTAGCCGTTTTGTGCAAGTATTGATATTAGCGCATCAAGTTATCTATCCACTTTCCATCGGGGTCACGACGACGAGAAGAAGGCGGATTTTCATTTAAGCTATCAACCGTTTCCACAGGTTTTGGCGCACAAAAACGTCGTTTACGTGGTTGTGTCCCTTTAAGGAAAGGCATTGTCACCGCTATCCCACAATTTGGATTAAACAATAAACCTGATGCCTTATCAATTTTTATGTATCTAATCTTACTAGGACGTTTCGGTTTAAGTGGCTTAGTCGGCAATACTTTCATTAAATCTGCCCAAACTCTTAAAGCCCCTGAACTACCTGTTAAGTTCGTTGATTTGTTGTCATCACGCCCTACCCATACAGAAACAACATGCTGACCTGTAAAGCCCGCATACCAACTATCACGCTTATTATTGGTTGTGCCTGTTTTTCCTGCTGAGTTTTTCCACGCGGGCAATACGCTCGAAAGATACTTGGCTGTGCCTACTTTTGTAATTTCATTCATGACAGACGTTAACAAGTAGGTTGCTCCTGGTGATGCGACCTGCTTCACGTTTAATGGATATCGCTTTAAGGTTTTACCATAAGAGTTCATGACACTGCGGATTGCTGTTAGTGGCGTATACGTTCCTCCTGCGGCTATCGTTTGATACATTTGTTGAACTTCGAGTGGTGATAGCTCTAATGCGCCCAGTAAAACGGAGGGGTACAAAGGAATATCGGAATGAATGCCAAGGTCATGCAACATTTTTACTACGCGCTCCATTCCTAGCTTGATACCTATGCGAACCGTTGGTGTATTACGTGATAAAACCAATGCGCGTTTTAAGGTGACAACGCCCATATCGCGATGATCGTAATTACGCGGTTCCCAATTTTCTTTTCTAGAAATACGCACTTTTACAGGGCCATCACTTAAGGGGGTCGCTAAACTGAATTTTTTGGGTGCTTCCAATGCTGCCAAATAAACAGCAGGTTTAATGACTGAACCTATCTGACGCTTTGCATCTATCGCACGATTGTAGCCTGCATAACGCGCATCACGCCCACCAATAATCGCTAATATTTCGCCACCTTGCACGCTACTAATAACCATTGCGCCATTAAGCTTTCCACGCCTTATACGATGAGAGCGCTCTAATTTGCGTACACGCCGACTCAGAACACGCTCTCCTGTGAGCTGCACAATAGGATCCATTGCGGTAAAGATCAATAAACCTTCGGTGCGCAAATCTTCTTCATTATAGTCGCGTTGTAACTGTTGGCGCACTAAGTCTAAGTAGGCAGGAAAGGGGCTAACACTAGGGGGGGCTGTTGCGCTAATACCAAGAGGCATCTGTTTGAGATCCTCTATTTCTGCCAAACTAATAACGCCTTCTTTTGCCATTATATCTAGCACTAAATTACGTCGCTTCATTGCTCTTTCAGGAAAGCGCCTTGGATTGTAATAAGAAGCGCCTTTTGCCATACCGATTAATAAAGCAACTTGCTCTGCTTTTAGCTCGCGAATAGGACGATTAAAATAGAATTGTGATGCTAAACCAAAACCATGCACAGCGAGTTTTTTGTTCTGCCCTAAATAAATTTCATTCATATAGGCTTCTAAAATTTCATCTTTTGTGTAATGTAATTCAAGTAGTAAAGCCATCGTTGCTTCATTTACTTTACGTTTAAGACTACGTTCATTTGATAAGTAAAAGTTTTTCACTAGCTGTTGGGTTAAGGTACTACCACCTTGAACGGTGTGACCTGCTTTTATATTTGCGATCATTGCACGTCCGATAGAACGTGGGTTGATACCAAAATGCTCATAAAAATGTTTATCTTCTACCGCAACCAAACCTTTAATTAGTAAGGGAGACACATCATCTAAACGTATTAATACGCGATTTTCATTGTGTGTGGGATAAAAATTACCAATAAGCACCCGCTCCATGCGCATTAGCGTGAGTGGATTTTGGCTTTCTGCATTTGATAGTGATTTAATACGACCTTTTGAAAGCGTTACTCTAATTTTACGCTCTGGTTCTTTGTCTTCAGCAAACTGAAAGCCACGCGTATGAATTAAAAAGCTATTACCTTTTCGCGTGTACTGCCCTGTATCAATTGGATTATTGGTTTTGCGGTAATGTAGAAGTTGCAACTCTTTTTCTAGGTCTTGTGGGTAAAGCCCTTTGCCAACATACATTTCTAAAGGACGCGCAAAAACACGGGCGGGTAATGCCCATCGCTTGCCTTCAAACTGAGTACGAACATGATCGTCAAGCTTTAATACATAGGCAGCAGCGGCAAGCGCTCCGAGCACGATGCTTATTAGTAAAGCAATGCGGAAAATGCGCCAAAGAACCTTAAATATTTTTAACAGAATATTCACTATGGTTAATTATTCTGTTGTTTTTGGTGATGAATACATCGTGATGATGAAGTATTTGTCATAGCAACATAAAATCCTTTTTTATTTAACGCTGAGAAGGAGCATGAAAAGTTTCTGATCGATTCCTTTGACCTTATTTAAGGGCATCCCCCTATATCCCCATGCAACTGTTTGATAAATTACAACTCGCACCATTTTACCTGATTTAACAAAAATAAGGGGAATAAATTACGCTATGTTATCGCAAGCATAGGACATTTTATCTGGTCAGTAATGTCATCACAGTCGCTCTTTCTCTGATCGAATTTAACTATTATAGTTTCAAATCAAAATAAAAATCAGATCATTCAAAAGAAAATGTTAATATCACTCGTTCAAACACAGATACAAGCGATACCATGAACGAAGAAGAACATGAATATGCGATACGCCCTAATAAAGAAGAATTAAAGCGGGCATTTAAAGCAAGTCACGAGCTAGGACGTGAATTAGTCAATTTACCTGAAGCACATTTCCCGACTATTCCTCTGTCCGAGCGGATAAAAACACAAATATTTGCGGCAAAAAAGTTTAAAAAAGCGGCATTACAGCGACAATTACGCTTTATTTCATCACTAATGAGAGATGAGGATGAGCCTGCTATTCGTGAGGCGATACGCTTAGTTAAATTACCACACAAAAAAAGCGTGGATGAATTTCATCAAATAGAGCGTTGGCGAGACCAGTTAATTGCGGGCGATAATCGTGCATTTGATGACGTAATAGCGACTTACCCAAACGCTGACCGCCAACATATGCGCCAATTGGTTCGTAACGCAATAAAAGAAGCATCACAAAAAAAACCACCCAAAGCATCTCGAATGCTGTTTAAATATCTACAAGAATTAAAGGAAAGCTAACAATATGCCAAAAGCAGGTGATTTAAAGCGCGGGATGATTATTGATATTAATGGCGTACCGCATGCTGTAAAAACAATTGAAGCCAAAAGCCCTTCGTCTCGTGGCGCATCGACATTGTATAAAATTCGTTATAACAACTTAAAAACGGGTCAAAAGTTAGATGAGTCATATAAGTCCGACGATATGTTAAAAGAAGCAGATTGCTCTCGTGTTTCGGTACAATTTTCTTATATCGATGGTGATAATTACATCTTTATGAATACTGATGATTACAGCCAATATGAGTTAAGCACTGAATCTATTGAGTCGCAAACAGGTTACATCACTGATGGCTTAGAAGGCATCACTGCCCTGCTTATGGATGGCAGTGTTTTAGGTATAGAACTGCCTGCCTCTATTGTTTTGCAAATTACTGAAACGGCTCCAAAACTAAAAGGCGCTACCGCCGCAGGACGTACCAAGCCTGCAACCTTATCAACAGGCTTAGAAATCCAAGTACCAGAGTATCTTGAGACAGACGACCTTGTGAGAGTTAATACCTCTACGGGTAAGTTTATGTCACGAGAGTAAGGA
>CAZQTJ010000070.1:3992-8511 GCA_964596035.1 uncultured Cocleimonas sp.
TTATTATCAAACTCATTTTCTTCGCACTAAAAAAAGGCATAGAAAATCAATTAAAATAGCCTAATCGCTTCTTCTGTAGTACTATTAACCACATTATTGAGATCTAAATAATGACAAAAATACGCTGGGCTTGGCGTGAATTCTATACTTTCTCAATGATACTCAACGGTAATTTTCTATAAAAAATTACTCATTAAAATAAAAAACTGTCGATTTTATCAGCTATAAAAAAACAAGAAAGAACGCTATCAGGGGATTCAAATTGAATAACAAAATACTCACATTTCTCGGAATGTTCGTCGGGTTGTCTTTGCAACTTTCTAGTAGTCTCGCTACGGCTACACCTTTAAATACAGAAACCACGCTAAACAAAACACCCAAGCAAGTTGTATTTATTGATAGCAGTATAAAAAACTACCGCGATTTAATCGCAGATACACGCACTAACGCCTTATCTGGCAATACCTTGCTTATCACTTTAGATGCTACATCAAGCCCGATTCAGCAAATAAGCCAAACACTCCAGCAATATAAAAACATTGATGCAATTCATCTGATTACGCATGGCTTTTCTGGTGGCTTAAAGCTTGGCAACGAAAAACTCGTACAGTCAACGATCAACACTAAAAAAAATCAATTTTCTCAATGGGGAAAATCACTCAGCATTCAGGGTGATATTCTTCTTTATGGTTGTAATATCGCTAAAGGTAAGAAAGGTAAGGACTTTATTCAAGCTTTAGCAAAAGCGACTCAAGCAGATGTTATCGCTAGTAATAACATTTCAGGAAATCCTTCTGAAAATCAAGACTGGCTATTAGAAGAGTCAACGGGAAAAATTGAAACCGCTTCTTTGATTCCAAATAATAGCAACAACCGTTTTCAAGCAAGTTTAGATATTTTTAATGGTAATGCTTTTTTGTATGGCGATCATATTGAGGTTGGCATAGGACCTGATGGTGCTTTTGGATCAACTGTTGATTCTCCCGCAGGTTACTTTGCTGGTAAACCTGTTGGATATATCTCTGATCCCTCCAAAAATAAATTTGCTAATGGCTATAATGGTGATTTTTTCATGACTGGCATTCAAGAAGAAGGCTGGGCGATAACGCTTGATGGAAAGCATTATAACAACAATAGAAACTCTCAACTTACCGATATAGAAGGGACTCTTTCAGATTTTAAATCGACCAATACCACCAAAAAAGTTACATGGAAAGGAACGATAAATGGCTTAGATATAACCCAAGACTACCGTATCTATAATACAGGTTTGGCTATTATTATTGATGTTAGCTTAAAAAATACAACCGCGACAAAAATGACGGATGTTTATTACATGCGTACCGTTGATCCTGATAATAACGCAGAGCAACACCTCAATGACCCTAATCGCTATGTGACGACTAATACGATTATACGCCAAGGAAGTGCAGAAGGAGGCGCGGCCGTTACTGCAACACAAGCGGATGGATCAATTCTTGGACTATGTAGCCATGGTAGTAATTCGCGTGTTGTACATGGCGGGCCTGTTGCGGGTCGAAGAGAAATATTCTACCGAAACCCTGTAGAGGTCTATAACGGTATTGCTCCTCTAAAAACCACAGGGACAACAACAGAAGATCAACCCATGGGAATAGCATTTAAGTTTGATACCATCTATCCAAACCAAACCGTAAAATTCCGTTTAGGTTATCAATTAGCCGATATAAAGCCCTTTTTTATTGATATTGACACTAATAATAGCTCGGGAGCAGAAGGAAAGTCATATACCCAAGCTTATAAACTGGGAGATACAGCCACTAACATTACAGATACGGATATATCATTTATTGATTTATCGGCACAAACACTACTGGCTGGCGCAACCATAAAACTAGCTAACGCCCAGACTGATGATAAGCTTTTTATAGTAGGTAACCTACCTGCTGGCATTACACTCGATGCTAATGAAGTAAATAATGATATTGAAATCAATTTAACAGGAGTAGCCTCAAGCAGAGTTTACCAAGAAGCACTGCAAAAAATCGTCTTTGAGAATAAAAATACTACCGCTCTTAATGAGACTCGTATTATTTCTATTTCTGTTCTCGATGAGAATTTTACTCCTAGTCTCTCAGCGGAGTCTTTCATTGAAATTATCACTCCGATAACACTTACTCAGCCCAAAATTTCTGGGGATGACATTATTAACAAAGCAGAAGAAAACAATATTGTTTTGTCTGGAACAGCAGCTCCCAACACACCGATAGAAGTTATCTTTAGCGATAAAGACGGTAAAAAAGTCATTAAAAATATCGTGACTGACGACAATGGTAATTGGACTATTATAAATAGCCCTGCTGATTTAACGGGTTTAGCGGATGGTTTAATTAAAGTTGAGGTCATATCAACCGACGCTAACGGTAATAAATCCTCCCTTACAAAGGATATTAATAAAGACGCAACGATAATACTAAGCGACATAACGCCTGATAATAATCAAGTGATTGCAGATTCAAGCCCGACGATTAGCGGCAAGTCTGACCCTAATGCGACGATTACTTTTAAACTAACGCCCTCAGGAAAAGAATACACTACTCAAGCGGATAAAGATGGAAACTGGAGCTTCACTCTGCCTAATTTACCACTAGGGACAACAACTGACATTGAGATTATCGCCAAGGATGAAGCGGGAAATACAACAAGTACCACACGTAAAATTATAACCCCAGCCCTCCCCCTTGAAGTTGATAATTTAGACGTTGATGGCACTGGCGTTGCCACATCAACCACACCTGTCTTTAGTGGCACAGGTAAAGCGGGAACAACCATTATTATCAAGATACCAACGACGGGGGATAACTCCAAAACATGTACCACAACCATTGATAGCGATGGAAAATGGTCGTGTGAGTTTTCCGAATTACCCAGTGGCGGTCCTTATACAGCCACTATCACAACCAAAGATAAGGCTGGCAACAAAACATCGACCACAAAAGATTTGACCATACCTGAAGTCCCTTTAATTATCGACAGCCCTTCTGATAATGCCGTTATATCAGGCGCTACGCCGACTATTAAAGGCACAAGTACGCCAAACACTACAGTAACTGTCACCGCATCAACAGGACAACAATGTACTGCGGTTACAGATGATACGAATCACTGGAGTTGCGACCTACCAACGCTACCGCTAGATGAAAGTTTTACATTGACGATTACGACAGAGGATAGCGCAGGCAATAAAACAAGTAAAACACTGACTATTACAACTCCTGCTCTCCCCCTTAGCGTTGACGATTTAGACGTTGATGGCACTGGCGTTGCCACATCAACCACACCTGTCTTTAGTGGCACAGGTAAAGCGGGAACAACCATTATTATCAAGATACCAACGACGGGGGATAACTCCAAAACATGTACCACAACCATTGATAGCGATGGAAAATGGTCGTGTGAGTTTTCCGAATTACCCAGTGGCGGTCCTTATACAGCCACTATCACAACCAAAGATAAGGCTGGCAACAAAACATCGACCACAAAAGATTTGACCATACCTGAAGTCCCTTTAATTATCGACAGCCCTTCTGATAATGCCGTTATATCAGGCGCTACGCCGACTATTAAAGGCACAAGTACGCCAAACACTACAGTAACTGTCACCGCATCAACAGGACAACAATGTACTGCGGTTACAGATGATACGAATCACTGGAGTTGCGACCTACCAACGCTACCGCTAGATGAAAGTTTTACATTGACGATTACAACAGAAGATAGCGCGGGCAATAAAACCACTAAAACAATCAACATTAGCACCGATAAATTACCACTGTCCGTCCTAACGCCTGGAGACAAAGGGACTGCGGGAGACTCTACCCCTAGTTTTATAGGAACAAGTACACCTGATACAAAAATAACCATTACAGCATCGACAGGCGTTAAATGTGAAACCGTAACGGATGCGGATGGAAATTGGACTTGCGAGCTTCCTGCTATGCCCGTTGGCGGACCTTACGATATAACGATTAAAGCAGAAGATAGCAATGGTAACGTCACCACCATTAGCGAAAGTATCAGCATTCCTAAGATACCGCTTGTTATTACCAGCCCTTCTAGCGATGAGGTATTTACTGGCTCTAATATGACCATAACAGGAACGAGTGACCCTGATACTAACATTATCGTATTAGGACCTGATGGTGAAATCTGTAAAACTACCACCGATGCAACAGGAAAATGGAGCTGTGAAATACATAATTTACAAGATGGTAAATCAAAATACTTTACTGTCATATCAGGTAATAACGAAGAGAATCAAAAGGTCGCAATATTAACCCTTGATGTGAGCAATTCATCTGAAAAAGTAAATACCATTCTCAATGGTGGCGGAGGAAACCTTTCTTTGCTAATGATCATGCTATTAGGACTAGGCGCTCTTGCAAGAAAAACCATTTTAAAACGATAACCTTATCTATAATTAATGTAACTTCCCATCATTAACTGGCAGGAGTGCACGTTTTGACTTTGTCTGGTATTT
>CAZQTJ010000071.1:0-8475 GCA_964596035.1 uncultured Cocleimonas sp.
GATAAAGCTACTAATTCTAATTTTGACTTCATCAAAACTGAATTAGAAATAACTTTACTTAAAAATAAACCGAATACTAAACCAAACAAACCAAAGGCTATACTAAGCAACTCTCCAAATAAAAGCTTACCCATAGCTGCAAATAGAAATAACCCTGCTATGGGCAATAGATAGATAAGTGCCGACCCTGACAACAAACCTTGAGGATGAATACCCAATACTACCGTATCATTCACCTTTGCATTAATTGTATTTTTTACACGGATACTTTTACTTGCTCTATCTTGAAACAGGCTCCCAAGAAACGAACTTGAGCAACTTCCTGATGATTCACAACTACCACACCCACTCGCCGAACCTGATGGTCTAATCCAAATATAGCCCTTTTCACTACGTTCAACTATGGCGGTTTCTTCTATCATAGATTGTCTTATTTTTTATATTGAAGGTTGTTAAAAATATCTTTCAATGTACTGACAGGAACACCTCCAACCAAGGTAATAGCAAAGTTATTTTTATAATATGTAACAACATTTAAAGCGCCTGATCGAGTGCCGCTTTCTTTTGAATTAGCTGATTTTTTAGAAATAAAAATAGAAACTGAGCTAAGTCCATCCGCTAATATATAGTGCTCTGTTGCCACATCACCTTGTTTTTTCTTCATCATAGGTGCTTTTCGCAAAGAAAAACCTTTTGGGGTTTTCTTCAAACTCCAAGAAGCATTTAGCATATTTGCTACTGGTAATGTTTTTTGTGTTTTAGCACTAGGTTTACTTGCAAGTAGATTTTTTTCTCCTGCGACTAACTCAATATTAGTAAACATAAACTGTTCAATAGGCTGATGGCTTTTATCAATAATCGTATAATCTAATAATAAAGATGTTTCAGTATCAACACAGTATTTTTGCAAGTAACGCATTCTATCTTTTGGTCGAGCAAGAATAACCTGACACGGGCGTGATGCAACTTTTTTAATTCCACCTAAATCAAAAGAGTAAACGGCTTGCATCTCGCTATTAATTTTAGGCAGCTTAGATAGGGAGTAATTAGTGACTTTACGCGAATAAGGCTTACCATCTTTATTTTTATTAAGGCGCTCCACCCGCTCTATTTCCTCTCCATTTTCAACTGCGTGAGATACTTTTAACGTTATCACCTCGTTATTTTTAATATGCACTAAAACACCTTTATAACTTGTTTCATGCAATGACTGAGTCATTTTATTCAACAAATTCAAGGCAGCAGCATCTGCGAATGTTTGTACTGGCAAGCAAACAAGACAAGCCAGTGTTATTATTTTTTTCATCTATTTTATACAGCCTCTTTAATAGTATTTTACTAGCTACTTTAAGTAGGCGGGCACAATAAACCTAATATTTTGCGCGTTTATTTTCCGATCTTCCGCGTTGTTGTCAGCCCCGCTATAGGACACTAACAACACCTTGAAAAACAAAAAATATCCGTCAATATTTTTATTATGCCCACCTTGTTTTTTAAAAACTTGTGTTGTAACTAACAGCACGAATGGATGGCATCATTGAAGTTGTTGATGCGTATTGAATGTGACTATCTAAGTAACGCTTATAAAGTGTTTGTGTCTTTTTATCAGGGTGACTATAAACATTCGCCTTTGCCACCAAGGTTGAAATAGCATTTGCGTGTCCGTTGTCTGCTAAAGATGACTCAGAGCCACTTCCTCCTGACATAAAACTTTGCATTCCAACAAATGCAAGTGCAGCTACCGATGCGGCGACAGCAAAACCTGTCACAGGACGTATCCAAGAGGCATCATTAACGGCTTTATCTTCAGTAATTTGCACATGAGAATATTCAGGCTCATCATCAATCCCCGCATGTATCCCTTTTAGGAAATTTGGGCTAGCGATGACAGATTGCTTTTCATCACGCATTGTTTCTCCTATCAAAGCATAACTAGACAGGGATAGTTGCAAACTGTCATCCTTCGCTAACTCATCTAAAATACGTCTTTGTTCGAACTCACCTGCTTCTCCATCGAGAACTGCGGAGAGATGTTCTGCTGTAGTTGTTGACATATGCCCACCTTAAAAATATTGCTATATTAATTAGAGTATTAAACTATCTAATTAATGGTTTTAATTCTTTCTCTATCGCTTCACGCGCTCTAAATATACGCGAACGTACCGTCCCAATAGGGCAATCCATCGTTGTTGAAATTTCCTCGTAACTCAAACCTTCTAGTTCACGTAATGTAATTGCCATACGTAAATCTTCAGGTAAGGCATCTATTGCTGACATAACCGTTCGATGAATTTCATCTTTCAGCAATTCATGCTCTGGCGTATCAATATGTCTTAGAGCATCACCGCCCTCATATTGTTCCGCTTCTTTTGCATCAATATCTGTTGCGGGCATACGACGATTTTTTGACACCAAATGATTTTTTGCCGTATTGATTGCAATTCGATATAACCATGTATAAAAAGCACTATCACCACGAAAGTTTTTTAACCCTCGATAGGCTTTAATAAAAGCTTCTTGAGCGACATCCATCGACAAGTCTTGGTCATGCATATAACGATTCACTAGATTAACAACCTTTTGTTGGTACTTTAATACCAATACATCAAAGGCTTTTTTATCACCTGCCTGAACACGTCTTACTAGCTCTAAATCTGTTTGTTTTACGCCCATTTGGGGCTTAACTCCTCGGCAAATTATTGTTTAAACTGAAATCTGTTAAACAAATTCATTCGCTCAATATAGAGAGAAAAAAGACCAGTGTAACACTGGTTTCTTATTTTGAAAAAGTAACAATGATGCACCTTAGGCGCACAGCATCGACAATCACCAAAAGATAAAACCAAACAGGTTCATATCCTTCGAACGGTAAAGGAAATAATAGTTCCCTCATTGTGAGTGACTAACCCTACCATAGGTCAGGATTATTGAACATAAGTAGGTCTGACGATAAATTCAACACTTGACAGTTTTAAAAAAAACTCTACTACTTTGATAATAACAAACGATTTATTATAGGATATAGTAAACTCAGATCAAACTTCATACACTATAACTTGAATCACGCATTCACAATAGGTTCAGGTATAAATAATATATAAGGGCTAACAATAACTCAGCCCTAAAGGGTTTCTGTCATAATGAATAATTTAAGCTACGATGTTCTCATCATTGGTAGCGGTGCATCGGGACTGAGTCTAGCGCTCAGTCTTCCCGACCGTTTCCGTATTGCGATTTTAAGTAAAGATACTTTAACAGAGGGCAGTACCGTCTATGCACAAGGTGGAATATCCGCTGTTGCAGATAAAAATGACAGTATCCAATCCCATATTGAGGACACCCTAAATGCTGGTGCAGGTTTATGCTCAAAAAATGTCGTCAAAAAAGTCATTACCCAAGGACCAGAAGCACTTAAATGGCTACTAGATGCTGGCGTACCTTTTACCAAAGATGATGATATTAATAGTGATGGAATTGATGGTTTGCACCTTACTCGTGAAGGCGGGCATTCAAATCGACGCGTTGCTCATGCCGCTGATGCCAGTGGCTACGCAATAGAAACCACATTACTAGAAAAAGTAAAACAACGTGAAAATATCGATTTATTCGAATTCCATATTGCGGTTGATCTAATCACCTCACGAAAACTCAAATTATTACAACGTAACAACCTGAATTTAGGTGCTTATGTTCTTAACCGTAAAACCAAAAAAATCAGTATTTTTAGGGCTAAATTTACTATTCTTGCCACAGGTGGAGCCAGCAAAGTTTACCTTTATACCAGTAACCCCGATGGGGCAAGCGGTGATGGTATCGCAATGGCTTGGCGTGCAGGTTGCCGTATCTCTAATATGGAGTTCATGCAGTTCCACCCTACTTGCCTCTATCACCCCCATGCAAAATCTTATTTGATAACAGAAGCAGTGCGCGGTGAAGGTGGACGGTTACTACTACCCGATGGCACACGCTTTATGGAAAAATACGACCCTAGAGCTGAATTAGCACCGCGAGATATTGTCGCTCGCACCATCGACCACGAAATGAAACGCTGGGGAATTGACTCGGTTTTTATCGACATTAGTCATCGCTCTAAAAAATTCATCACCGAACATTTCCCTAATGTCTATGCCACCTGTGAAAAATTTGGCTACGATATGAGTAAAGAGCCTGTACCTGTCGTCCCTGCTGCCCATTACACCTGTGGCGGCATTGTGGTTGACGACAATGGACAAACTGATGTTGATAATCTCTACGCCATTGGAGAATGTAGCTTCACAGGTCTACATGGCGCTAACCGTATGGCAAGCAACTCACTACTTGAATGCATCGTTTATGGACAATTCTGCGCGAAAGATATTATTAACAAAATAAATACGAATACAACTGATTTTGAAATTCCCGAATGGGATGAAAGCCGTGTGACTGACTCAGATGAACGTGTTGTCATTAATCATAACTGGGATGAATTACGCCGTTTTATGTGGGACTACGTTGGCATTGTTCGCACCACAAAGCGCCTAGAGCGGGCTAGAACACGTATAGAAATGCTACTTCAAGAAATTGACGAGTATTATACGAACTTTCGTATTACGAGTGACCTTTTAGAATTACGTAATCTTGCAGAAGTAGCCCGCTTAATTATACGCTCTGCACAACGACGAGAAGAAAGCCGAGGATTACACTACACATTGGATTACCCTGAAAAAAATCCTGATCTACAACAGCTAAATACTATTTTAGACCCTATTCGACGACCTTCTAGCAAAGGTTAAGAAATGAAAACCAAATAACATCCCTAACTCATTTTAAATATAAAAACTGGAGACACTCAGTCATGACTGATGCAGACACAAACAAACTATTCAAACAATTTGCCGATTCTTATATCGACGTAGCGAATCAATTATTAGAAGAGCACGACCCGAACCTTGTTGGTTCTTCTTTTATCTATGGTGCAGCACGTTTTAGCTCTTTTATTGTCGCCTCTGGCTCCAAAGATTTAGATCAATACAAAGCGAATAAAGACAATGCCATTGAGCATTTTGTCGGGCAATTTAAACAAATGCTGGAAGAAAATCTAATTAGCTACGAGTCTGCCTTCACAGAAAAACCAAAATATGAGCAGTATATGAAAAAATAAGCGCTCTATATTGACCTATCAGTTAAAACCTTCAATCTTCCCTTTTTGAGGATTGAAACGGTAAAGCACTGCGATATTACCGACACGTTGCACTAATATCGCATGATGCTTCTCAACCATCTGTTGAATAAGCGCATCACGCGCATCACGGTCGCCTACCCCCACTTTAACTTTAATTAATTGATGATACTTAATAGCAATCGCCAATTCATCATCAATACTTTCTTTCATCCCATGTTGACCGACTGTCACAACAGGCTTTAAAGAATGCGCTAAGGCTTTCAGTTGTTTCTTTTGACTATTTGATAAATTCATAAGGATAATTGTATAGGAAGACTCATTGATATACGAATACAGAAATTTAGAAACTTAGGCGTTAAAATGTAATCACAATTTTTTGGCACATTAGGGCGCGTATCATTTATACTCAAGCACCTATGGCAAAAAGTAAAAGTAGCAACGCTTGGTTGCAAGAACATTTTGATGATGAGTACGTCAGGAAATCTCAGCAAGACGGCTACCGCTCAAGAGCTGTTTATAAATTAGAAGAGATTCAAACAAAAGACCAAATTATCAAACCTAACATGAAAATCATTGACTTAGGAGCCGCGCCTGGTGGTTGGAGCCAGTATGCCGTTAAACTTGTAGGCAAAAATGGGCGTGTCATTGCCAGTGATATTTTAGATATAGATCCTCTCCCCTTTGTTGAATTTATTCAGGGTGATTTCACTGAAGAAAGCGTCTTAAATGAGATTCTTGACGTATTAGATAAAGATAATACTAATAATAAGAAGTTAGATGTTGTAATCTCAGATATGGCACCCAATATGAGTGGAGTGGAAAGTATTGATTTACCTCGCTCAATTTATTTATGTGAATTGGCACTAGATATGGCGCGAGAGGTTTTAAAACCTGGTGGCTCGCTGGTTGTGAAATTATTTCAAGGACAAGGATCTGATGAATACTTGCGCGATGTTCGCAGTAGTTTCAGGCAGGTGAAAATAAGAAAACCAAAAGCGTCACGCTTACGTAGCAAAGAAGTGTATGTAGTTGCTAAAAATTTCCATGCTACATAAACCCCTGCTTTATTACGCCAAGTAAAAACCACCCAATCAAAGGTAATTTGAGCAACACGCTTTATCATGTAAAATGATCAATTTATAGTTAACAGTCTACGGTTACTTTTATTCTTTATATATATTGAAGCTGTTACTGTACACGTATCAAGGCTCCTAGGAAGTTATTTCGTGCACACTCCTAAACTAAAGCTAATTCGCATTGCATTGAGGAATATTCGTTGAGCGATTTAAATAAAAATATACTAATGTGGGTTGTTATCGCCCTTGTTCTTGTCGCTGTCTTCAGCAAATTTCAAGACCAAAGCGTATCCCGTGCGACAGATGTTTCTTACTCTGATTTTTTAAGTAATGTTAAAAATAGTAGCGTCAGCGAAGTCACAATACGTGGTCAAGTCGTAACAGGGAAAACATCTTCTGGTTCAAAATTCCAGACATTTGCACCAATCAATGACCCTAAAATGATTGATGACCTTATCGCTAATAATGTTGCTATCAACGTAGAGCCTCCAGAAGGTCGCTCTATATTGCTCGATATTCTTATCAACACCATTCCTTTCTTATTAATTATTGGTCTATGGATTTACATCATGCGCCAGATGCAAGGCGGTGGTGGAAAAGGTGGACCAATGTCATTTGGTAAGAGTAAGGCACGTATGATGTCTGAAGACCAAATTAAAGTGACTTTTGCTGATGTTGCAGGTTGCGAAGAAGCAAAAGAGGAAGTATACGAATTAGTAGAATTTCTTAGCGACCCTAGCAAATTCCAAAAATTAGGTGGAAAAATTCCACGTGGCGTATTACTTGCTGGCTCTCCTGGAACAGGTAAAACACTACTAGCAAAAGCTATTGCTGGTGAGGCAAAAGTACCTTTCTTTAGCATTTCAGGGTCTGACTTTGTTGAAATGTTTGTCGGTGTTGGTGCTTCACGTGTACGTGATATGTTTGAGCAAGCAAAAAAACACGCTCCTTGCATTATCTTTATCGATGAAATCGATGCTGTCGGTCGCAAACGTGGCGCAGGTATGGGTGGCGGTAATGACGAGCGGGAGCAAACATTAAACCAATTATTAGTTGAAATGGACGGCTTTGAAGGTTCAGAAGGCGTTATTGTTATCGCCGCAACTAACCGCCCTGATGTACTTGACCCTGCTTTATTACGTCCTGGTCGTTTTGATCGTCAAGTTGTTGTGCCGCTTCCAGATATTCGTGGACGTGAAAAAATTCTTATTGTGCATATGCGTAAAGTACCTTTAGGTGACGATGTAAAACCTGCATTACTTGCACGCGGCACACCTGGATTCTCTGGTGCAGACCTTGCCAATCTCGTCAATGAAGCAGCCTTATTTGCAGCACGGTCTAACAAACGCACCGTTACGATGGAAGAGTTCGAAAAGGCAAAAGATAAAATCATGATGGGCGCAGAACGAAAGTCTATGGTGATGAATGAAAAAGAAAAGAAAAATACCGCTTACCACGAAGCAGGTCATGCCATTGTGGGGTTAATCGTTCCAGAACATGACCCTGTTTACAAAGTCAGTATTATCCCTCGTGGACGCGCTCTAGGCATCACCATGTTTTTACCTGAAGAAGATCGCTTTAGTTACAGCAAGCAACATTTAGAAAGCCAAATATCAACACTCTATGGTGGACGCTTAGCTGAAGAGATTATTTTTGGCAAAGAAAGCGTTACAACAGGTGCATCAAATGATATTGAACGTGCAACCGAGCTAGCGCGTAATATGGTTACAAAATGGGGGCTTTCAGAAAAACTAGGTCCTTTGGCTTATGCTGAAGAGCAAAATGAAGGCTACCTCGGAGCTGGAGGCTCACAATCATCAAATATGTCCGATGACACAACTAAAGACATAGATGATGAAATTCGCATGTTTATCGATACAAATTACGCACGTGCTGAAAACATTCTAAATGACAATCTTGACAAGTTACACGTCATGGCAAAAGCATTATTAAAATACGAAACCATAGACCGCGCTCAAATTGACGCTATTATGAAAGGCGATGTGCCACCTCCTCCACAAGACTGGAGCGACGATGACAATAGCACGCTTGATCCTAGCGATGATGGAGAATCTGAAGAGAAAAAGAAAGGTTCAGATAAGACGACTGATGATATAGCAGGGGATCCTGCAAGTCAGCATTAAAACTACCGTTGGAATTTATAAGTAGGTGAATACAATAATCTACTTAGGAACGAGCATGAAATAACTTCCCGATTCTAACTTGCTTTTTTATCCC
>CAZQTJ010000072.1:0-8469 GCA_964596035.1 uncultured Cocleimonas sp.
GCACAGTATTTATTACTCTATGAAATGTCATTACCTTATGGTTTGGATCTTAATAATCAAATTGATATTGATAAAAAAAGTACACGCCTAAGTGTGACGATGAAAACAATCTCCACGCAGCAAGTATTAGCCTTTGAAAAAAGAGTGGATCATTGGATGACGGTCAATACGCCAGAAATACACACTGTCGGCGCGAGTCCAACCATTATGTTTGCACATATCGGTATCACTAATATCAAAAGCATGTTGACAGGAACGACCATTGCTTTGCTTTTGATCTCTTTGATCTTAGTCGTTGCGCTAGGGTCTTGGCGCTATGGTCTGCTGAGCTTAATACCTAACCTTGTACCCGCAGGAATGGCGTTTGGTTTGTGGGCGATTATTGATGGTGAAATTGGCTTAGCACTCTCAGTTGTGACTGCCATGACATTGGGTATAGTTGTTGATGACACGATTCACTTTTTAAGTAAATACATTCGCGCCCGTCGAGAACAAGGCTTAAGTGCAGAGGATGCTATTCGTTATGCCTTCTCAACCGTAGGCGTTGCATTAGGCGTAACATCGTTAGCATTAGTAGCAGGTTTTATGGTGCTATCAACCTCCTCTTTTGCCTTAAACGCAGGCATGGGATTGCTGACTTCTATCGTGATCGTGTTTGCTTTATTAGCGGACTTCTTGTTGCTACCACCGCTATTAATTAAATTAGATGATTGGTTGAGCACAGAAAAATAATATGCAACAAAAAAGCCGATTGATTGTCGATTAGATAGAGTTTTTTAAAACGATATATTTGAAAATTAAAGTAATTAAGGAAAATAAAATGACTAAAATAATGATGAAAGTTGCGTTACCGATAGCCATCAGTCTATTTGCGCTGAATGCGGTTGCAGAAACACCTGAAGAGCATGGTTTACGTATTGCAAAAGAAGGCGATGCGCGTAATTTAGGTTTCGGCGATAGCACCGCCGATATGACCATGACCTTAAAAAATCGTGCAGGACAAACAAGCACACGTAAAATTCGCAGTAAAGTATTAGAAGTTAAGGGTGACGGTGATAAATCATTATCACTTTTTGATACCCCTGCGGATGTCAAAGGAACGTCAATGTTGACCTTTTCACATGGATTGAAAGCAGATGATCAGTGGCTTTATCTACCTGCTTTAAAACGAGTAAAGCGTATAAACTCACGCAATAAGTCTGGTCCTTTTATGGGTAGCGAGTTTGCTTTTGAAGACTTAGGCTCTCAAGAAGTTGAGAAATATACCTACAAATACTTACGTGAAGAAGCTTGTGGTAAAGGCTGGAAGTGTCACGTTGTTGAGCGTAAACCAGCGTATAAATACTCAGGCTACAGCAAACAAATTGGTTGGGTTGATACCAAAGAATATCGCAATACAAAAGTAGAATTTTATGACCGTAAAGGCAGTAAAATGAAGACGCTAACATCCACAGGATTTAAACAATACTTAGGGAAATACTGGCGTCCAAGTGTGATGAATATGCAAAATCATCTCACAGGAAAAAGCACCGTATTGCAATGGAGCAATTATAAATTTCGCACAGGTTTAACCTCACGTGACTTTAATAAAAATGCACTGTCAAGATAGTAAAGCGAGAGAGTAGTGCCAGATATTTCGATTGTCATTCACCTAATAGCAGCTTCAACTGCGTTGCTATTAGGTGCTTTAATACTTTTTACCCAAAAAGGCACTACAAGGCATAAATTCTTAGGGCGCACATGGGCTATCGCAATACTCATCACCGCGATCGGCTCATTCGCCATTCAAATATCAGGGCAGTTCAGTCCAATACACATACTATCTATCGTATCACTCATCAGCTTATATGTGGGTATTTCGGCGATTCGAAAAGGCAATGTAAAAGCACATAAAGGCACAATGGTCGGTGGGTATACAGGGCTATTTATTGCCTTCTTATTCACTTTTGAACCCTCCCGACTGCTCGGTCAGTTCTTCTTGAGTCTATTTAGATTTCAATAGGGAACTCTAAGGAACGAGAATGAAATAACTTCCCGATTTCTCATTTAAAAGTCAATGATGTTCGCGTGACAGAACAATAGATACCAGCATGTTACAAACAATTCAAAAAAAATCGCTTCATAAGGTATAGTCACTCCATGCAATCATTAAACCCTCAAACTGTTCCCCTTGCCGATATTAATCTTATCGAAGCTAGTGCAGGTACAGGTAAAACTTACACTATTTCATTGCTTTATCTGCGCTTTGTATTGGAGTCGGAACCTGCTTTATCGGTTGATCAAATTTTAGTGGTCACTTACACCACGGCAGCGACTAAAGAGTTAAAAGACCGTATTCGCTTGCGTTTGAGTGAGGCTTTATCTGCTTTTTTGTATCCTGATGAGGCGAGTGGCGAGTATGTGGCGCTTTGCGAAACGTATAGCGATCATACTGATGCTATTTTGCGTTTATCGCGCGCCTTACTCAATTTTGATGAGGCGGCTATTTTTACGATTCATAGTTTTTGCCAACGTGCTTTAAAAGAAACCGCGTTTGATGCGGGTTTAGCGTTTGAAACAGAGCTTTTGGATAATGATCTTGATCTCATGCTAGATTTGTTGGATGACTATTGGCGTAAAGAATTTCAGCAAGCACCTGAGTCCTTATTACTGTTATTGCGTGAAAAAGAGATTACCCCCGATAGTTTGTTATGGGATATTCGTAGCGCCGTTGGCAAGCCGTATTTACAGCGTCTAAAACCCGCAGCCGTTGCCGATATTGGCGAGACGATGACACAACTTGAAGCGAGCTATGCGCTTGCTATACAAACATGGCGAGAGAATGCAGAAGATATTGAAGCAAGCCTGCGTCATCATGAAGGTTTATATGCGAATGTTATTAAAGCCTTGGATGTGATGATAGCAGGTATGCACGAGCTGGCAGTCAGTGATGGTTTACCTGCAAGCTTGCCGCCGAAAGTAGAGGGTTTGGCGCTAGAAAAAATGAGGGTGAAGAAAAATTTTGAGCCTCCAAGCCATGAATTTTTTAGCCAATGGAGTGAATTTCTCGCACTGAAACAATCGGTCACGCAAGACTTGCAACAATATCACGATGAATTACGCAACAAAGTATTAGATTATCTGCAACAACAACTCCCGCAAGAAAAGCGTCGAAAAGGGATTATGTCGTTTGATGATTTATTGTTGCAACTGCAATTAGCGTTACACTCTACGCCGAATTTATCGACCGTATTATCTAATCAATATCAAGTGGCGATGATTGATGAATTTCAAGACACCGACCCCATTCAATACGATATTTTCCAACGTATTTACGCTAACGAAGAACATCATCCCGCCAATACCGTTTTTTATGTGGGCGATCCGAAACAAGCGATTTATAGCTTTCGCGGTGCAGATATTTACACCTATCAAAAAGCCAGTAAAAATACTCAGCATCAATACACGTTAGACACCAATTGGCGTTCACATCCTAAATTAATTGATGCGCTTAACCATTTGTTTAGCTTAGGAAAAAATCCCTTTTTTGATGAAAGTATTGAATACCTGAAAGTAAACGCAGGGCAGGGTAACGAGCCTTCTTTAGTTACTCCTAACGCGCTTGCGCCATTGCGTTTATGGGGTATTGAAAATACCGAAGATAAAACACGTTCGATTTTAATGGACGAGATTGCCGAGTTGGTGGCAGATGATATTAGTGCTTTATTAATCGCCGCGCAGCAGGGTGAAGCGCATATTGCGGATACCCCTTTAGAGGGCGGTGATATTGCGGTGTTAGTGCGTAGTCATAAGCAGGGGACGATAATTAAAGCGGCATTAAATCGACGCGGTGTAGCCTGTGTGCAAAGTGCTAAAGAAAGTATTTTTGAAACCCACGAAGCCGTTGAATTACACACTTTATTATTAGCCATTTCACAACCCAGTCAAGAAGACCAAGTACGACGTGCTTTAGTCAGCGATTTGTTTGCCTATAAAGCAGAAGACCTTATTCGGTTTGATGAAGATGCGAATGCGTGGGACGATAAATTACAAGCCTTTCAAACATGGCATCAGATATGGCTGAAGCAGGGCTTTATTCCTATGATGCGATCTTTAATGCGGGCGGAGTCAGTACAAATACGCCTACTAAACTACAGCGATGGTGAGCGTCGTTTAACCAATCTATTGCATTTATCTGAGTTAATTCATAGCGAAAATCGCCACGACTCTCGTGGTATCGAAGGTACATTGCGCTGGTTGCAACAACAAATGCAGCAGGTTTCTTTAGGTAGCGATAGCGTACAGTTGCGTTTAGAAAGTGATGATAAATTAGTTAAAATTGTCACGGTGCATAAAAGCAAAGGACTGGAATATGGCATGGTGTATTGTCCGTATTTATGGGTTGATAGTGTCAGAAGCTCGTCTAGCGATGCGGCTATTATGTTTCATGCCGATGACGAGGAGCATACACCAAGTTTAGATATTGGCTCGGAGCAACGGGCGATAAGTATCAAGCGTTTAGAGGAGGAATCGTATGCAGAAAATATGCGTTTATTATATGTGGCACTGACGCGCGCAAAATATCACTGTACCGTTGTGAGCGCACCGCAAAAATTAAAAGGCTATATTGACCGTTCGGCACTGGGTTGGTTATTAAGCAATGGCGAAGCGGCGAACAGTAAAAACTTTTATGTGTCTTATCAACAAAATATTGAAACCTTAGTGGCAGCATCATCGGCAACCATATCCTCAGAGGCATTGCCAGAGTGGCATCAAGGGCAGGAGGTGTTGCACTATCAACGTAGTAATGAAGCCACCGCAGATTTAAGTGTTAGACCCTTTGTAGCGACGATCGAAAAAGATCATCAAGTCAGTAGTTTTAGTGGTTTGACTTCAGGGCATCATACCGAAACGCCTGATCATGATAATGACACCGTATTTAATGCGGTGACAGCAATGACCGAAGATGAGTTTCCGCGTGGCGCAAGGGCGGGAAGTTGCTTGCACGAAATGTACGAACACATTGATTTTACACAAGATTTAATGATTGATGGCAATGAAGACAGTGAAATCGTCAAGTCTTTGAGTAAATGGGGTTTTGATGCAAGCCTTGCAGAGATAGCAAAATCATTATTAACAAGAAGCTTACAAGCACCCTTATCAAGCAAAAATCATACGTTGAAATTAGCCACTTTGACACCTTCGCAACGCTTAAATGAAATGGAGTTTTATTTACCTTTGAGCTTATTAAAAGTGGATGATTTAAAGCAAACTCTATACCAGCACTTGCCCGCAGAAGGTTGGCAAGTGGTACACGAGGCAGTGAATACGCTTCAATTTGAGCAGGTGAGGGGCTATCTAAAAGGTTTTATTGATCTGATTTTTGAATATGAGGGGCAATATTATGTGGCAGATTATAAGTCGAATAGTTTAGAAGACTATGAGCAACAAGCTTTATTAGAGACAATGGCGCATTCGCATTATTATCTGCAATATCTTATTTACAGCGTGGCGTTGCACCGTTATTTACAAGGACGATTGACGGATTATTGCTACGAAACACATTTTGGCGGTGTATATTATTTGTTTATTCGCGGTATGTCGCAAGAAAATATCGGCAGTGGCGTGTTTTATGATCTGCCATCATTTGAGCTGATCAATGCCTTAGATGATTTATTCGGAGCGGCAAAATGAGCGAGCCTAACACTTACGAGTCATTAGATTATCAACTGGCTGATTTACTCGAAGAGCTTAATCAGGAGAAAAACGAAAAACTACGCCATGTTGCGTTGGAAGTGAGTAAAACAACACGCGAAGGTTGTATTGCCTTAGCCTGTGACCATGAACAAGCTAATACGTTATTACAAAGCAAGGTGGTTGGTAAAGCAACGGAATTAAAGCCATTAATTATAGAAAATGGCTACCTTTATTTGTACCGTTACTGGTCGTATCAACAACGCTTGGCAGAGCAGTTAATAGCGCGTTTGCAAGGTAGCAATGAGGCGATTGATTTAGCATGGGGAAAGCAACGTTTAGATGATTATTTTTCCTTAGATACGGAAGCCGAAAATAATGAAGTTAATTGGCAACAAGTAGCGGCTGCTTTGGCGTTAAGCGCTCGTTTATTGATTATTTCTGGCGGTCCAGGGACAGGAAAAACAACCACCATTACCCGTATTTTAGCGCTTTTAATTGAGCAAAATATACAAGCTAAACAGCCTGATTTACGTTTTGCATTGGCAGCACCGACAGGTAAAGCCGCCATGCGAATGAGCGAGGCGATACGTGACTCGATTGCGCGAGAAGGCGATAAACTCCGCGACGAGATAATACAACAACTACCACAAGAGGCTAGTACAATACATCGTTTGCTTGGCTATATTCCTAATAGCACGGTGTTTAAATTTAATGAAAATAATCACTTAGTCGCCGATATTGTCATTATAGATGAGGCTTCGATGATTGATCTTGCCTTAATGAGCAAACTATTTGAAGCCATCCCGCCACAAGCAAAGGTGATTTTATTAGGGGATAAAGACCAGCTTTCATCGGTAGAAACAGGCTCTGTGTTTAGTGATTTATGTGCGACGGCGGATAATCAATACAGTGCAAAAACCATCGATTACTTGCAGGCATTAACAGGCAAAGAGCTAATGAAAACAGATATTGAAGCTGATTTTGCTATTGATAATCACATTGTTTGTTTACGCAAAAGTTGGCGCTTTGATGAGCATAGCGGTATCGGAAAATTAGCTTCGGCGGTGAATAAAGGGGATTTTTCCACCAGTATAAATGTTTTGGACAATAAGGCTTATGCGGATGTGGCATGGGTGCTATCTGCCGCGTTAAAACGCAAGCAACTCACCGACTCGTGGGAGCCTTATCTGCAAGCAGTGAAAGCCAGTAAAGATAATGCAGAATTGGATGAGTTATTTAAAGTCTTTAATCAGTTTCGTATTCTCACGGCATTGCGTCGCGGTTTGAACGGCTGTACTTATTTAAATAAACAAGTCGAAAAATTACTGTCGCAACAAAACAAATTGAATACATGGAAGCGTTGGTATCATGGTCGCCCGATAATGATTACTGAAAACAGTTATCGCACAGGCTTATTTAATGGTGATATTGGCATCACCCTAATAGATGGGCAAGGACAAGCGAAAGTCTGGTTTCAAAGCAAAGAAGGGGCAAAAGCCTTCTCCCCCGTGCGCCTACCTCAACACGAAACCGCATGGGTAACGACCATACATAAAAGCCAAGGCTCAGAATTTAACAATGTATTAATGATACTACCGACAGAAGACACGGCTGTATTAACAAGGCAGTTGATTTATACGGGGATAACGCGAGCTAAAAAGCAACTTGTGTTGGTGTCGAATAAACACGTGTTAAGGCTAGGTGTGGAGAGAGAAACAGCACAGGCAACGCAGATTTTGCATGTTGCTGTGCTGAAGGAGTCATCGGCTTAACGCGATAAGCTATAAGCAGGAATCCTGCTTTCCATTCGCAATAATTTCTTTGCTAAAAAACCACTGACTGCGCCTAGCACTAACCAGTAAATTAAATTAACCCATGCGGTGGAAAGTAGAAATTGATGTTCTAGCTGAGATAAAGCTGAAACAGCATTAGCCTCATTATTTAAAAAACCATGTGTTGCTAAGTGAGGAGCGCCGATGAGGTGTGGTGCTAATAAAAGCAGTATCCCGATAGCTTTGAAGTATTTAGGTGCAAAATATAATGTTGATAAGCCAATAGCCGTTGCGATAACGGTTAATGTCCACCAAGTTTGTCGTGCATGTAAGTCGGCAGCTAATGTTCCTGGTACTTCGGGCGGTAGACCAATAATCGTGGCAAGATAAAAGGATAAATAACCACCTAAACCTATAATAAGCCCTGATCGCCAAGAGATAGCGGGCTTTGCAAATTTAAGAAAAATAAGCGCCATAAAACTGGTGAGCAATAAGCTATGTCCAAAAGCGATAAGAATATCCGCTAAATAAGTATAAGCGACACGCTCAATCCCATCTTTTGGAGACCATCCGTTTTCATCATGTTGATGTTGATGCTCATGGCTATGTGTGGCTGCATCGGTATGTGGTGCTACTGAAGGCTTTTCTGTCACTTCATAAACTTCAGCAGAATAAATAAGGGGAGAGGTTGAAAGTGACTGCATCGCCCCGAGTAATAGTCCTGAGATTAGGGCGCTAAAAAAAGCCACCGTGATAATATGTCGAAATAACATTGTTTACTCTCCAAGTGTTTTTAATGGCAAGGAAAGACAGCGGCATGACGTGCGTCATGTGCCGAATTGTGTGCAATATCGACTTCTGCAAAACCTACTCCATAGAGAACAACAAAAGCAAGTAAACCTGCGGATATAATTTGTAGTGTGGCTGATAAGGTTAAAGAAGGGCTGTTGATAACTTGAGTTGCTGCTTTCATAAAAAATCTCCTAGATACCCAACGTATCTAATTTGAGGTAACTCTATT
>CAZQTJ010000073.1:0-1624 GCA_964596035.1 uncultured Cocleimonas sp.
TCGCTAGTAATGCTTTCAGCGCATCTGCTTGAGGGATAGTGCGTGGAAAACCATCCAATAAGAAACCATTTTTACAGTCATCTTCAAGTAAACGCTCACCCATGATGTTCATTATAAGCTCATCAGGAACAAGATCACCTGCATCCATAAATCCTTTTGCTTCTTTACCTAAGTCAGTGCCCGCTTTAACTGCGCCACGTAAAATATCACCTGTTGATATTTGTACAGAGCCATCTACTTGAGTGAGTAGTTTCGCGACGGTTCCTTTGCCTGCGCCTGGTGCGCCTAATAGAATTAGTTTCATTTTCTTGTCTCCTTCGTGTTGTATTCTACGGCGCTGTCTCTTAAATTTGGAAAACACCTATAAATAATCAGCGACATTCTAAAGTGTTTCACCCATATTTCCATATCTTTTTAAAAAGGGTGTGATTAATCAAAAATACCTTAAAGAATAAAGAGAAGTCCGTGTTAGATTTAGACGGTAAACAAACTTAGTTTTTAACAAGGAGAAGATACCATGCTGATTCAATTCAGTTGTAAAACAAACCCCGATGTTTCGATGTTTGAGAGCTATGCTAAACACATGCTAAAGTTAATGAATCAAAGTGGGAAAATACCAGGAGCACTTCGTCCTGAAGACATTGCAGTCGCTTTAAGTTCTTTGCAACAAGGGCTAAAAGCTGAAACGAATGACGATACTGATGACGATGACATCAGCATGAATACCCGTGCATATCCCCTTATTCAGCTCTTAAAACATGCTGTCGCTGAAAAGGAATATGTCACGTGGGATTACGATACTAATTTACTATAGCCTTAGGACTGAAGATTACCTTCTGGTTTTAAAGCTACAGCTCTAAAAATAAACTAGCAGGGTCTTCGAGTAGTTCTTTAATTTTTACCAAAAAACTAACCGCTGTTTTACCATCAATTAAACGATGATCGTATGACAGCGCTAGGTACATCATGGGTCTGATAACGACTTCACCATTAATTGCCACAGGGCGGTCTTCAATTTTATGCATACCTAAAATGGCACTTTGTGGCGGGTTAATAATGGGTGTTGATAGCATCGAGCCAAATACACCGCCATTGGTGATGGAGAAAGTCCCGCCTGTTAGCTCGTTAAGTTCTAGTTGATTATTGCGTGCGCGATGCGCGTAGTCGTGGATATTTTTTTCAATTTCCGCATGTCCTAGTGTGTTGGTATCACGCACAATAGGTACAACTAAGCCTCTTTCAGTAGAAACAGCGACACCTATATCATAATTTCCTTGATAGATTATATCCTGCCCATCAATTCGAGCATTAACTTCTGGATAGCGTTTTAATGCTTCTGTGGCTGCTTTCACGAAGAACGACATAAAACCCAGTTTAATACCATGTACACGCTCAAAGCGTTCACGATATATTTTTCGTAGACGGATAATCTCACTTAAATCAACATCATTAAAGGTCGTTAATATCGCGGCTGTTTGTTGCGCTTCAACTAACCGTTCCGCAATTCTTGCACGCAGACGGGTCATGGGGACACGACGTTCATTGTTGCTATCTGTATTTGTAATAAGCGGTATATTTTTTGGCTCAAGCTCTTTATTGTTAGGCTCTTCTTTTTGGCTAGTCG
>CAZQTJ010000073.1:1724-8431 GCA_964596035.1 uncultured Cocleimonas sp.
TGTTTCTTCTGTTTCTTCTGTGATTTGCGACTCTCTGTCATCATCAATAGAGGCTATTATTTGGTTTTCATCTAATGCTGAAGTGGAGGGCGCTACTATCGGCTCTGGTATATCTTCTGAGGAAGGCTCATCAACCGTATTATCTTCTTGAGGTATTTGTTGAGCAGTCTCTTCTGTCGTTTGTAGATGCTCTTTAACATCCTCTTGTAAAATTTTCCCATGTTTACCCGAACCTTCAATATCACTGGCTTCTATATCATTTTCTACCATCTTTTTTCGTACCGATGGACTGGCAACGGGGGGTATTTCAACGCTATCAATATCGCTACCAGCATCGCTACTATCTGTATTATCAACACTTTCTTGGTTTTCGCTTTCTATTTCAATCAGTCCAATCACTTCATTTGATATGACCGTCGCACCTTGTTTTTCGATAATATGTGCTAACACCCCGCTCGTAGGTGCGGGGACTTCTAAGACAACCTTATCAGTCTCTAGCTCTAATAAAATATCATCTTCTTCAATGACATCACCTTCTTGTTTAACCCAAATAGCGATAGTGGCATCACTTACAGACTCTGGTAATAGTGGTACACGAATTTCAGTAGACATTGTTTTTATACTCTTCTGTTTTATCTTTGATAATGGGGGAGGGTACTAATCAGCTCAGATTATACCAAAGGAGGAAGTCGTAAGGCTTCACGCACTAAAGCTGTTTGTTGCTGGTGATGCACTCGAAAAGAACCCACAGCGGGAGCCGCCGCTGACGGACGACTAACACAGGATATTTTCACCAAATGCGCATAGCGCTGAAACCTATGTTTGATATTATCCCATGCGCCTTGGTTTCTAGGCTCTTCTTGACACCATACAAATTCCTTCATCGCTTTGTATTGCTTGAGCACATCTTTTAAATCAAATTCTGGGAATGGATAAAGTTGCTCTAAACGCACAATCGCGATGTCCTTTAATTTATGCTCCCGATGCGTTGCTAACAAATCATAATAGACTTTACCACTGCACAAAATAAGTCGTGTTGTGCTAACTTTATCTTTTGCTGATAAGTCAGAATCATCAATAACGGTTAGAAACTTCCCATCGGTCAAATCTGTCAATTCATTTGTTGCTTCAGGATGTCGTAATAAGCTTTTAGGCGTTAGCACAATCAAAGGGCGACGATAAGGGCGAATCATTTGGCGGCGTAACATATGATATGTTTGTGCGGGTGTCGAAGGTATACACACTTGAATATTGTGTTGCGCGCAAAGTTGTAAATAACGCTCTAAACGTGCCGAAGAATGCTCCGCTCCCATGCCTTCAAAACCATGAGGCAAGAAAAGCGTTAAACCACATAAACGCCCCCACTTTTGTTCTCCTGAGGTAATAAACTGATCAATCACCACCTGCGCACCATTGGCAAAGTCGCCAAATTGAGCTTCCCAAATAACTAAACTCATCGGGGAGGAAGTGGCGTAACCATATTCAAACGCTAATACTGCCTCCTCGGATAATAAAGAATCAATGATAGTAAATGATCCTTGATCTTTAGAAAGATGTTTTAGTGGAATATAACTTTCACGATGATCTTGATTATGAAAGACCACATGACGATGCGAGAATGTACCGCGCCCACTATCCTGCCCACTGATACGAATATCAAAGCCTTCATCTAATAGACTCGCATACGCCATATTTTCAGCAAAACCCCAATCAACTAATCGCTCGCCCTTTGCCATTTGTTGACGCTTATTAAGCAATTTTTGTACTTGTGGGTGTACCTCAAAACCTTCGGGAAATTTTTTACAGCCTGCTGCCAGTAATCGCAAGTGATCTATATCGACACTCGTATCTGCCGCAGTCGTCCATTCTCGTCCTTTATATTCTTCCCAGCTCGTTTTAAAAATTTCAGGGATGCTACTGTAATCTAAAGTATCAACCACGGCTTTTCCTGACGAGATTTTTTCTTTGTAATCAGCAATGGCTTGGCTCGCATCATTCGGTGTGAGCACCTCTTCGTTTATCAAACGATTTGCATATTTTTCCCGCACACCCATTTTGCTACGAATGGTTTTGTACATAACAGGCTGTGTAACCGCAGGCTCGTCAGCCTCGTTATGCCCATGTTTACGGTAGCAAAGTAGATCAATAACAATATCTTTACGAAAGCGTAGGCGATAATCCAACGCTACCTGCGCTGCAAAAATTACCGCTTCAGGGTGATCGCCATTAACGTGCAATATTGGCGCATTCACCATTTTCGCCACGTCGGTAGGGTAGTAGCTACTGCGAGAATCATTATTCGTGCTAGTCGTGAAACCAATTTGATTGTTGATAACAATATGCACCGTGCCATGAATATGATAACCACGCGTTTGCGACATATTCAGGGTTTCCATCACCACTCCCTGTCCTGCAAATGCGGCATCACCATGAATAACAACGCCTACTACCTGACCACCTTGATCGGCACGGCGATCTTTACGTGCGCGTACTGCACCCGCGACAACAGGGCTAACGATTTCTAAATGAGAAGGGTTAAAGGCTAAGGATAAATGCATCGGGTCTTCAACCGTTTGAATACTACAGGCATAGCCTTTGTGATATTTCACATCGCCCATGTAATAAGGGTCGCCAGGAACACCTTCAAACTCTTTGAAAAGCTCATCAGTAGACTTGCCCATGATATTAATCAGAACATTTAAACGTCCTCGATGCGCCATCCCCAGCATTATTTCACGTATTTTTTGACCACCTGCGTGATGGATGATCTCATGTAATAGCGGAATTAAACTATCTCCACCTTCAAGCGAAAAACGTTTTTGCCCTGTGTATTTTTTGTGTAGATAACGCTCTAAAGTTTCAGCAGCAACTAATTGCTGATAGACGGCTTTCTTTCTTGTCGAACTAATATCAGGCGTGGCTTCGCACGTTTCCAAACGAGATTGTAACCAATCTTTTTCTTCTCTATCCATGATGTGCATATACTCCACACCAATATATCCCGTGTAAGTATTACGCAAGGCGCGATAGATATTATCCAGTGTAGGCTTACCATTGAGGTGAAAACTACCAAGGTTAAATTCACGTTCAGGATCAACTTTGTCTAAGCCATAATGTTGCAAACTTAGCTCTTCTAAACCCGCTGTGATTTTATTCTCTTCAAGTGGATTCGTATTAGCGATTAAATGCCCAATGGTTCGGTAAGCATCAATAAGTTGTAAAACATACACTTGCTGGCGCTCTGCCTGAAGTATGCTGTCTGCGATACTGGCATCTAAGTAATCATTACAATGATGCTTTGTATGTAATTTGCTAGAGCGAAACTGCTGCCGAATATAAGAATGACTATTGCCATTTTGTAGCGCTGCTGGCACAGGCATATTAGCAAAGTACTTTTGCCAACTAGAAGCAACAGACTTAGGGTCATTAATATAAGACTCAAATAACAATTCTAAATAAGCCGCATTCTCCCCTTCGAGTAATGACTCAGATGAATCGGATACTAGCTCAGACGATAAAAGCTCATCGTTATTCGAGTTCATTTTTTAATCCTTAATGTAAGCGTTATTTTTAGTATTTAGTGTGCTTAGCTTCTACTGTCAAGGTAATATATTAATATTTTTTATTTATGGTTAAAAATATTTTATTTGTTGGCTGCTTGATGTGTTAGCAGTAGAGTATTATAGCCTATTAAAAATACAATAAGCGAACAAACCAGCACATAAATTAAGGTAGTTTATCAGCACAAAATCCCATTAAGAAAATAAATTAAGCTGAAGGCTTTTATTAAGTCCGAAAATCCTCACTTCATTTTTACAAAGAGTCCATAGGGCTCTTCACGCTAATCCCAGGTTTATTCATCACATGGGTATAAATCATCGTGGTAGAAACATCTGAATGCCCTAATAACTCCTGCACAGTCCGAATATCATACCCTGCCTCAAGCAAATGAGTGGCAAAAGAATGACGAAATATATGACTATGTACACGCTTGCTTACACCTGACTCTCTTCCCGCTCGCTTAATCATTTTTTGTAAACTGGTTTCATGGAGATGGTGGCGACGCGTTTTTCCTGTTCGTTGATCTGTAGCAATACGCGTGGCAGGAAATAAGTATTGCCAACCTAGCTCTTTACCAGCACTAGGATATTTACGTTCTAAAGCATAGGGTAAATAAACACCATCAATATTTAATGATAAATCTTTTGCATGGATACGTTTAACTTTTTCAATTTGATTACGCAAATCGGCTTCAAATCGTTGAGGTAATGGAACAACACGGTCTTTCATGCCTTTGCCATTTCTAATATTTAATTGCTGATAATCAAAGTCTACATCTTTCACTCGCAGCCGAATACACTCCATTAAACGTAAACCCGAGCCATAAAGTAACCCAACCATTAAGAGATGCAAGCCAGACAGCTCAGCAAAAACTAATTGCACCTCCCGTTTAGACAACACCTCAGGCAAGCGTTGTGCAGACTTTGCTTTGACAAAATCACCAATATTTTCCATCTTTCGCTCCAAACCATAACGAAAAAGAAATGCCAAAGCATTCAATGCCAGCTTTTGAGTATTAGGAGCTACATGACGTTCAATCGCCAGATATTCTAGAAAATGCCTTACCGTCTGTTCTGAAATATCATCCACCACCACCTTCTCAGAAAAATGCAAAAAACGCACGATCCACATCAAGTACGTCTCCTCTGTCCTAGCGGCATAGTTTCTTACCCGCAGTGTTCGCACCAGCTTTGTGAGTAAATCACCAAATGATTTTTGTAAGTTTTTATCAAATTTATCGACACGTTGAGCCACCAACTCAGGAATATCTAACTCACGCACTAAAGTAGAATGGTTAGGAGAAACATAATGAACCTCTTTTTTAAAAGATTGCCAATCAATATTCCCCACCCAAGACAACTCAAAAATATCACGCAATAAAAAATTAACCGCGTCAATCGATTGATTTACCTGCCAATCATCCGTCATGGCATCGCGAGAAATAAAAGATAAATATTGAGTAACACGATCGACCGTAAGCTCAGAAACCTTTGTATTCTTAGCCTTCGATAAAAACAACTGCGCCCGACGCACATACCAAAGAATCGCTTTTTCATTGATCTGCTTTTGCTTAAGTAGTCGAGAAAAATCACGCCATAACTTCTCATCAGATTGTAAATCATGTAGATATAAATCGTTCATTATTCAGCCAAGGTTCATTCGGTGATAAAAATAGGATAGAATTGATACTATTAAATATAGGCAGAATCAGAAGAACAGATATGACAGACGCAGTCTATTTTTGGATATAAGAAATAGATGGGCTAATAATCTACTTTTTTTACAAAGAGATAGTCTTTATTTTTTGATATAGGCAGAATGTAAGATATACAATAGCAATGTTTCCGCCTATTCTGCTATGCAGAGAGTTTAACGCGGTAAAGCATTGAAATAATTTGTACTATTTTAGTTTGCAAGAATAGGAAGGCTCTGTACGAATGTTTCGGATAGATGCCGTCTAATAAACTGTTAGGCATTAAGTTTGTTCCCATTAACATTAAAAAGCATATAGAGAATGAGCATTAGAGAAAAAGAATTTGGAGAAAAATCGTTAGATTATGCACTTTCTTTCAAATATAAAACAGGTTTACGTTTTGGGCTTTCAGAAGGCAGTCTTACATTGAAAATGTTTGTAAGTGCATACAAAAAAATCGAGAAAATATTAAAATATGCTTTTCAAGGAAGTAATAAAACAACTGTATGTTTAGTCTACTATGGAGAAGATACAATTCTATCCAATTTATCATCACTAAAACTGTCCTACGGATGGGGTACAGTTATTAGTAAATATAAGGATTATTTGATATGGGTGTAAAACTATCTTGGATAGCAGTAAGAGAAGTGAACTATTCTAAAATAAACTCTATTTTAGAATTATCTGATATGACGTTATTAGGGATAGCCCGCGAAAATCAATATAAGGAATATTATAAAAATAATGAATTTAATGGAAGAATGGAAGCCTTCTTAACTCAAAAGGGTTGGTATTTCATAATGTGTCGCTATCTCCCATTTTTTATTGAAGAAAAATTACACATGCTTTCTAAAGAAACAACATTGGTTATATTTGAACTTACGGAAACAGCAATGTCTGCAAAAGCCGAATACTGGTTTAATAGTGAAAAAATTTGGTCTCTAAGTCATAATCCCAACGAAGGTATTTTTAACCTCGAAGAAAATGGTATCTTGCCCGATAGCTTTAGATCAATTAAAGAAAAAATATTTGCAGAGCAGAATAATAAAGGGGGAGTTAATGCAAAAGTGGACTGCATCATTGAAATTCCAAGTCTTATGGCAAGCGAGGTTACAGGATATAAACATGATGAAGGTTTTGTAAATAAAGATAAAATTATTGAGTCTACAGAGTCAGTATTAAGCCGTAAAAAACCAAGTTTATTATTGAAAGAGTATATATAAATCAGTTGCATAGCCTAACAAGTGACTGTGGTTAAAAATCAATATAAACCTAACAAGGCAACCCACAAATGCGAAAACCAACTCAAGCCGCCGCTTGTGCTACAGTCGCTATCGCTCCATTTTAGCACAAGCGGCGGCTTGAGTCGTTTTCGCGTGGTTGCGGCGTTAGGTTCAATAAAAATCAAAAAACAGGCTCTTTTCAATCTTCTATTAATTGCTATCGTTTGGGA
>CAZQTJ010000074.1:0-8387 GCA_964596035.1 uncultured Cocleimonas sp.
AGCAAAACCTATTTATTGCATGAAATAAGCAATTTACGGATAATACCGTGTTTTTCTATCGGATAATATTATGGCATTGGCGACATCAACAACAGTAGAAACTGCATTTCCGATACGAAAACTATCAACCACGTTAAGTCATCATAGTATTGAATTACTAGCACCAGGTGGTGATGTTGAGGCGATTAAAGGCGCGATTGTCGCGGGAGCTACTGCGGTTTACTGCGGTTTAGAGGGGGCTTTTAATGCGCGTAATAGAGCCACAAACCTTAGCTTTGATGAGCTAACAGGGGTGATACGTTTAGCACATCAATATGATTGTGAGGTTTTTCTAACGCTTAATGTGGTGATATTAGAGCCAGAAATACCCGCCTTATTTAAGCTACTTAATCAGCTCGTCAATACCCGTCTTGACGGCATTATCGTGCAAGATCTTGGTCTTTTTTACCTTGTGAAGCATTATTTTCCTAGTTTTGATCTACATGCCTCTACTCAGCTAACCACGGTGAACGCAGGGCAGATCGCTTTTCTCGCTAACATTGGCGCATCACGCGTTAATCTATCTCGTGAGCTAAATATTACCGAGATAAAAACGCTGACCGCCATTGCTCATCAGCACAAATTACTCACTGAAGTGTTTGTACATGGCGCATTGTGCATCGCTTTTTCGGGGCAGTGTTATTCTAGCTCGGTGAGTGTAGGTAACTCAGGAAACCGTGGACGCTGTAGCCAAGCGTGTCGCGACGAGTATGAAACCACCGCCGCAGGTAAAAACTTTCCGCTTAATTTAAAAGATAACTCCGCCTATTTTGATTTGCCTGCCTTGGTGGATGCAGAGGTCGATTCGCTAAAAATAGAGGGGAGAATTAAAGGCGCACATTACGTTTACACGGTTGTCGATAGCTGGCGAGCGCAGATTAATCGTTTTGTAGAAACAGGGCGCTTATTGGACAATGATAAAAACTTGCGTAGAGTATTTAACCGTGACTTTACCAACTCTTTTTTAAACGCCAATCTTAGCAAAGATATGTTTATTGATAACCCGCGTGACCACGGCGTTAGGCATTCAATTACAGAAAATAATGCCACCACTGAAGTGCAAATCGAAGCCGTTAGCCGTGAGTTCTATGCCGATAAAGATGCGCTAGGTGATGCCTTAAGACACAAAATTAAAGACCTAAGTATTGATAAACGCAAACTGAGTATGTGTTTTTCAGGTCAACAAGGTGAGCCGTTAACCTTGCAAGCCAGCATTGATGACCCTGCTAACAAAGTTTTTACAACGAATGAAGAAAATAATGGCAGTGATACCATCACGCTACAGTCTGAGTCATTTTTAAGTCTAGCAAGTAAAAAAGGACTGGATCATGCTACCTTTGAAAAGCGTTTTAAAAACTTACGCTCAGACTGCGTGATTGATTCGTTTGATTATGCACAGCTCGGTGAAAACCTTGTGATTCCTTTTAGCGAACTCACTAAAATCAAAAACAAATTAAGCGTTTGGCTCAATGACGAGATTGAAATCATTGCATCTGTAGATGTTCCTAAATTATCTAAGCACCCTAAAATCAATCCACAAGCAACACTCTCCTTGTTAATTAGCGATGAGAAAGACCTGCCTCTTTGCGATGTAACGGATGCGGATATTTATTTTAAATTACCCGAAAGCTTTAAAAAAGACTCTCCTAAATTTATCAATTTGTTTAAACGTCATCCCCGTTTAATTCCTTGGTTTCCTGCTGTTTTAATCGCTAAAGACTACGACGAAGCACTAAAAGTATTACAACAAGTCAAGCCGTCACGTATTGTCAGCAACAACACAGGTATCGCCTATAAAGCCTTTGAAATGGGCATTGAATGGATAGCAGGGCCCTTTTTAAATACCACCAATTCCTATGCACTACGCACCCTAAAAGATAATATTAACTGTGCAGGTGCGTTTATCTCCAATGAAATTAACCGTCGCCAAATTAAAAATATCCGTCGCCCTGAAAATTTCAAAATGCTCTACAGCATTTATCACCCCATTTTAATGATGACCAGTAGGCAGTGTTTTTTCCAACAAACCGTTGGCTGCAAAAAGCCCACTATAGAAGATGGCTGTATGCTCAAATGCAAAAAATCCACCACCATTACCAATGTAAAAGGTGTCTCCTTTGCTATCGACAAACAAAGAGGCGGCTACCCCAGTATTTATAATGACGAGCAATTTTTAAATATAGATATTATTCAAGACTGCGCCGATGTATTTGATGAGTTTTTTATTGATCTCACTGATATAGGAGCAGGCTCTAAAGCAGCGCTGGATAAGGTGCAATTAATTCGCTATTTTGAGAAAGTGCTAAAAGGTGATGATGAAGCAGCGTTTTTATTGCATGAAATGGTGAGTAAATCGACTCATCAACAGTATGCGCAGGGGCTTTAAAATAGCCTCTAGGTTTAAAATTCAGGAATAAAATTTTATGCTAACTCATATATATATACGCGACTTTGCCATTATTGAGACCTTAGATCTTGAGTTGCAAACGGGCATGACGGCATTGACAGGAGAAACAGGCGCAGGTAAGTCTATTTTAGTCGATGCGATAGGTTTAGTGCTGGGTGATCGTGCGGACAGTGGCGTGGTGCGTTATGGAGCAGATAATGCAGAAATAACTTTGTCGGTTGATGTCAGCTCTGCGCCGACGGCAAAAGCATGGTTAAAAGAACAGGTGCTAGATACCGATGATGTGTGTATTTTAAGACGTGTCATTTCGTCTGCGGGAAAATCAAGAGCATGGATAAATGGTTCGCCTTCAAATTTGGGTATGTTGAGACAATTAGGTGAGCAATTGGTTGAGATACATGGTCAGCACGAGCATCAATCATTAATGAAAAAAGAAAAGCAACGTCAGTTACTGGATGATTTTGCAGATAATAGTGAGCTGTTAGCTCAGGTTGGGGGAGCTTATCAAGCATGGAAAGAAGTGAATGATAAGTTTAAACAGCTAAGCAACCAAAATAGCGATCATCAAGCTAAACTTGATTTACTACGCTTTCAAACTCAAGAGTTAAATGAATTACAACTGCTTGAAAATGAAGTGGAGTCCTTAGATAAAGAATATTTACGCTTGTCGAATGCAGGGCAGTTAATAGAAATATCAAACCAAAGTATCCAACAGTTATATGACGATGATGATCAATCTGTTTACTCACAACTGAGCCATACATTGGTTGATATTGAGCAACAACAGTCATTAGATGATGCGTTTAAAGAACCCTATGAGTTATTACTGAGCGCGCAGATTCAAATTCAAGAAGCAACGGAGTTATTACGCCAATATCAAGACGGGGTGGAGCTTGATCCTGAGCGTTTAAGCTGGGTTGAAACACGTGTTTCGGATATTCATCATTTAGCGCGTAAACATCAAACTACCTCAGAAAATTTATATGCTAAATGGAATGAATTGAATGCTGCCTTATCCTCTTTAGAGGGCGATGAGTATGATATTGATGCTTTGGAAGCTAAGCGTGAGCAGCTAAAGCTTCGATATTTACAAAAGGCAAATAAGTTAAGTAAACAGCGTCAAAAAATGGCGAAAACTTTGAGCAGTGGTGTGAGCGATGCGATGCAAGCTTTGGGTATGCAAGGCGGCGTGTTTAATGTAGCGGTTGTTTATTCTGATGACGATAATTTGACGGTACACGGAATGGATCATATTGACTTTGAAGTTAGTGCAAATCCAGGTCAACCTTTAAAACCTTTGGTAAAAGTAGCTTCAGGCGGAGAGTTATCACGTATCTCTTTAGCCATTCAGATGATTGCCGCGCAACAAGTGACTCTTCCTGCGCTTATCTTTGATGAGGTGGATGCGGGAATAGGGGGCGGCACGGCGGAAGTTGTTGGGCAGCAGTTACGCAGTATTGGCAATAGCTTGCAGGTTTTATGTGTTACCCATTTGCCTCAAGTCGCCTCGCAAGCCCATCATCACTATAAAGTGACAAAGGTAAAAGGCAAGTCAAAGACATCAACAGCAATGATAAGGTTAGAAGCTAACGATAGAGTGGAAGAAATAGCTCGCATGATGGGCGGGGTAGAAATTACCCCTAGTACACTTAATTTGGCAACAGAGATGCTAGCCAACTCATAGCTTGATGCGCAAGCGACTCAGATGGTTTATTAGCCTCTTTATTGTATTGTTGAACGGTAGTCATCGCGGGGTGGTTACTGTTATAGCTAATTTTACGCAATGAATGATCGGCATCATCGAGATGCTTGGCGAGTTGAGTGTTTGTATTTTGTTTAGAAGGGCTAGTATAACCCTCCTTTGCAAAATTTTTCACTGCTGCATTATTGTCATTAAGTTGTCTTTCGTTTTTGATGCTGGCAACAGAGCGGTCAACGCCATCTACTTTATCTAAGTAATCAAGTACGCCATCTTGGTCAGTATCAAGTGTACTGCCTTCATCAATGGTGAGTACCATGTCACCATCATCATTTGCATCAAGATAATTAGGTACGCCATCGCCATCAGTGTCATCATTAACGGGAGAGCCGTCAATGTTTGGGTCTTCATTGCGTGTTAGTACACCATCACCATCGTCGTCTTCATCCATTGCATCAATAATGCCATCGTGATCAGAGTCCTGAGGGTAGTCAATGACAATACCAATTTCTAAAGCATCAGCAACATGGTCATAATCTGAGTCACGTTGCTTAGGATTAGTGCCTATTTTTATTTCGACTACATCAGGAATGCCGTCATGGTCTTGGTCTAAGTTGGGATCAATTTGAGCTATGATTAGTTCTTTCTTAGGTTTTTTAGAAGGATTGTTTTTTGTCAGGCTTTGTAGCTCATCCTTTGATAAAGGTCTTGAACTTATATTTTTGACCTTGCTATCAAGATAATCGGGCTGACCATCATTGTTGCTATCAGGAAGTTCGAAGTCGTCGTCAATACCATCGCCATTACTATCTTTGCCGCCCGTGTTATCGACATCTAATAAATTATCAATGCCATCCTTGTCCATATCCATGGCGGTCATGCCAGCTTCGTCACCATCTGAAACACCGTCATTATCAGAGTCTGTATCTAAGTAGTTTGGCGTGCCATCGTTGTCAGTATCTTGTTGCGTTTCAAAAATAGTGGGTAGACCATCGTTATCATCATCACTATCTAGGGCATCTATACGTTTATCGTTGTCGCTGTCATGAGGCGATGAAATATTACTACCCACTTCCTCTCCATCATTAATACCATCACCATCCGTATCTGCAAGGTAGCGCTCAGTGCCTAGCTGGGTTTCTACTCTGTCGCTGAGCCCATCATTGTCTGAGTCGAGGGTTTGTGGAGATGTTGATGCGTACTGCAATTCTTTTGCGTTTAGATTGCTAGAACTTATGAAGATAAGAGTGGAGAGAGAAAGAACACTGAGCAGAGGACTATCCCAGCAGTGAAATGATGTTTTTTTAGCCACGTATTTTCCCCAATTTTTTTGTATGTATCCATTTTTATTATTTTTATGGAGCATAATTTATTTTTATTGTTTTATATAAGTGATTTTCACATGAAAAGTTAAATAAAACAATCGAGCCTGTCGGTTTTTTAACCTGTTTATTATTGATAATTGTCAAGTCTTAGATAAATGTAAGCTTATGTTTTGGTGTTGCTTTTTTACCATTTATCGGTTTGTAAATTAATAGCATTCATTGTAAATATTAATTATTTTTATGAGATAGTAAATTATTTTATTAATCATTTATTAAAAAAATAAAAATAATTATTATATTAAATAATAACTTAGTTTGAATTTTTTACTAGACAATCGGTGTAAATATACGTACTTTCGGTATTAAGCAAAATGATAGCTATATTAGTATTTACTTATACCTTCGCTTAAATGAGGGGGGGTAAGAGTGATATTTATACTAAAATAAATGTGAGTTTTTTGCTTGCATTTGTTTGTATTGTTTGAATTTACGCTTAGATACGCTTATTTTTCTTAGGAGGAGCTTATGAAGAAAATTTTACCCCAAGCGCTGTTGTTAACAGGTTTAGCACTCAGCATATCGACGACTGCTTTTGCAGCAAGCGATGAAAAAAAGAAGGCACCAGCAGTAATGAGTGGTGCAAAAGCAGAAATGCTTGCAAATACATGTGCAGGTTGCCATGGTTTTGATGGTGTCAGTAATGGCCCTTCAACGCCCAGTATTGCAGGAATGTCAGCAGAATATCTAGCTGAAGTATTGAATGATTATAAAGAAGGGGAGAACTCTGCAACGATTATGGGTCGTATTGCAAAAGGGTACTCTAAAGATGAGATAAAACAAGTTGCTGAGTTTTATTCAAAAAAGAAATTTGTTGCTGCTAAGCAAGAATTTGACTCAACCGCAGCGAAAAAAGGTAAAAAGTTACACAAGAAATACTGTGAAAAATGTCATTCAGAAAGTGGTTCTGAAGCAGGAGATGATTCTGGTTTCTTGAGCGGTCAATGGACTCCTTATCTTCATGCAACGATAACTGACTTTACTTCTGGTGCGCGTGAAATGCCTAAGAAGATGAAAAAGAAAGTTAAGAAGTTAATGCAAAAAGAAGGCGATGATGGCATGAAAGCTTTAATGGCCTATTACGCAAGTCAACAATAAGGGAAGGAGAAAATACATTATGAGTATTAAAATTAATCGTAGAACGTTTATCCAAACCCTTACAGCAGCTGCGGCTGTTGGAGTCGTTGGAACGCCTTATCTTGCATTAGGTGCATCGAAGAAAGTAGTGGTTGTTGGTGGTGGTACGGGGGGTGCAACGGCTGCTAAATACCTTCGTCTAGCAGACGCTTCAATTGAAGTGACTTTGATAGAGCCTAATAAAGATTACTACACTTGTTACTTAAGTAATGAAGTACTCGGTGGCAATCGTGAAATGGACAGCATCAAGTTTGGCTATGATGGTCTAAAAAAGCACGGTGTTAAAGTTGTTCATGACTATGTAACAGGCATTGATGCTGAGAAGAAGACCGTCACAACGAAAGGTGGTGAAAGCTTCTCTTATGACCGTTGTATTGTAGCGCCTGGTATTCAATTACGTTACGACACGATTGAAGGCTACGACGAAGCAACATCTGAAAAAATTCCTCATGCGTGGAAAGCAGGGCCGCAGACAGTTACCTTGCGTAAGCAATTAACCGATATGAAAGATGGCGGCACAATGGTTATTGTTCCACCGCCCAATCCTTTCCGTTGTCCTCCTGGACCATACGAGCGTGCTAGTCAGATTGCTGATTACTTCAAGCGTGAAAAGCCAAAGTCTAAAATCGTTATTCTTGACTCTAAGCCTAAGTTCTCAAAGCAAGGCTTATTTATTCAAGGTTGGGAAAAGCTATACGGATATGGCACTGATAACTCAATGATTGAGTGGCGTCCAGGTCCTGATGCGACAGTCAACAAAATTGATGCGGGTAAAATGACAGCTTTCAATGAGTTTGACGAAGTGAAAGCGGACGTGATGAATGTTATCCCTGCACAACATGCGGGTAAAATTGCATTTACAGCGGGCTTAACTAATGACAGTGGCTGGTGTCCCATCGCATTGGATACCTTTGAGTCGACGATTCATAAAAACATCCACGTTATTGGTGATGCGTCTATCGCTAAAGGTATGCCTAAGTCTGGTTATGCAGCAAACTCTGAAGCTAAAGTTTGTGCGGCAGCCGTTGCAGCAGCACTAAACGGTACTGAGATGGGTTCACCTTCTTACGTGAACACTTGTTACTCTGTTGTTGGTAAAGACTACGGAATTTCTGTTGCGGCGGTTTATAAGCTTGCAGAAGATAAGTCTAAGATCATGAAAGTATCGGGCGGTTTAACACCTAAAGATGCATCAGCAGATGCGCATAAACGTGAAGTTGGTTATGCACACAGTTGGTTGAAGAATATTACGAATGATATTTTTGGTTAATCCATTATATCAATAGCTCAGGTGTCAAATCTTGAGTTATAAGTAATACCTGAATCCGTGACTTCACTACGGCACAGTGCCTAAGCTATTGATTCATCACGAGTATTAAAAAATACCCGCTTAACCTATGGGTGAAGCTAAGATTTTTTAAAATCTCGTGCTAAACCAATATCTTGTGCCCTGTTATCCGCATTGAAGTCACGGATTCAGGTAATAGTAAAAAGGCGGGGTTTACCTCGCCTTTTTTATTGCCTGTTTTCAAGCATCTTTTCTTTGCTCTTCTTATTCATTTTTTTAATCTGCATTTCTCGTTTTGTCGCCTCTGAGCGTGAAGCTAATGCCTCTTGATAAACTAATACAACAGGTTGTCGAGCGCGTGTATATTTTGCCCCTAGCTTATCGCCATTATGTTCTCCTTCCCGACGTACAACATCCGTTGTAATGCCCGTGTAT
>CAZQTJ010000075.1:0-8351 GCA_964596035.1 uncultured Cocleimonas sp.
CCCCACAACAAGGGCAACTAACATCACGCTTTAATTTAATCTCCCGAAACTGCATGTATTTAGCGTCATGTATTAATAGTCGTCCTTGCAATGTGGGTAAGCCTAGTAAACATTTTATTGCTTCGGTTGCTTGAATAGAGCCGATAATACCCACGACAGGTGCTAGTACGCCATTCGTGCTACAGGTGTCTGCTATTTCTGTTGATTCGCTGTACAGGCATTGATAACACGGCGATGCTACGTCACGGCTATCATAAACACTCACTTGCCCTTCCATGCGAATAACTGCGCCTGAGACGAGTGGAATTTTATGTTTAAAACAGGCTTTATTGATGGCAAAACGGGAGGCGAAATTATCACTGCAATCAATCACTAAGTCGTGTTGTTTAATGGTTTTATTAAGAACATCTCCCGCTAGTTTTTCTGGATATTTATTGACGTTAATATCAGGGTTAATTGCCTGTATTGCTTGTGCTGCTGAGTCTACTTTTGATCGTCCTATGCTGTTGTTGTTGTGGATAATTTGGCGTTGTAAGTTACTCAACTCCACCGTATCAAAATCACAAATACTGAGCGTGCCAATTCCTGCTGATGCTAGGTATAAGGCAACGGGTGAGCCTAAGCCTCCCATGCCAATAATGAGCACTTTGGAGTTTAGTAGGGTTTGCTGTCCTTTAATATCAACATCGGGCAAGAGTATCTGACGGCTGTAGCGTAGTAGTTGGCTATCATCCATTTTTAAGCTTTCGATCCACCGAGACATTCGGGTGAGTCGGCTACTTTACCTGCTTTTTTGAAATATTCTGCGGGTGTCATGGTGTGTAGAGAAAGTGCGTGAATACCGCCTTCAAGTTCTGCGCTAAGTGCTTCGTTAATCATACGGTGGCGCGCGATTAACATTTTACCTTCAAAGTCTTTACTAACGGCGATTACTTTAAAGTGAGACTCTGAACCAGCAGGGACGTTGTGCATATGGCTTTCGTTGATAACATCGAGTATTTCGGGCTTAAGTGCGGATGTTAGTTTAGTCTCGATGGTTGCTTGCATGGTCATAATTAAATTCTCCTAAAGGGATGGCTGTCAATATGCGCTTAATCTTAAAAAAATCAATAGCTATTCTTGAAAGTAGACTGCTAGAAACACATTTAACGCGATAGACGCAAAGCGCATTCAGCCAGTGTTCAGCTGTATGCTATTAACGTCTTCTGAGATAAAGAATTACTGATAATTAATGTGATTGCTTCTGTGTGATAGCCTATAGTTTTGCACTTATTCAAAGATCGTTTTTGGGGAATCTTTGAAGCGCTATGTATTTAAACCAATCTATCATCAAAACAATTAGAAAACCTCATTTCTGATTAGCTCTAATGTAGGAACTAGAATGACGCAAAAACAAAGTTTTGACAAACTTCAAGAGTTTATCGAAGGCAAGATAATCGGGCAAAAAAAACTGGTTAATCGACTGCTCATAGCATTATTGGCAGATGGTCATATGCTGGTTGAAGGTGCGCCAGGTTTGGCTAAAACCCGTGCGATTCAAGTATTAAGCGAGGCGGTTGAAGGTGATTTCCACCGTATTCAATTCACGCCTGACTTGCTCCCTGCTGATATTACAGGTACTGAGATATTTCAGCCACAAGACGGTACATTCCAGTTTCAAAAAGGGCCCTTGTTTCATAATCTTATTCTTGCCGATGAAATCAACCGTGCGCCAGCCAAAGTACAATCAGCTTTATTAGAGGCAATGGCAGAGCATCAAATTACGGTTTCAGGCACAACGCACCAGCTACCAGAACCTTTTATGGTCATGGCAACGCAAAACCCTATCGAACAGGAAGGCACATACCACTTACCTGAGGCGCAGTTAGACCGTTTCTTAATGCATGTGATAGTTGATTACCCCGACCTTGCGGCAGAAAAAGAAATTTTACGCCTCAACCGCGATGAAGCACTTCGTCATATTCAGCATAAAGATAAAGCCAGTGAACCTGTTATTAGCGTTGCAGAAATCATGTCTGCCCGCCAAGATATTATGCAGCTCTATATGGCGGAGAATGTAGAAGAATATTTATTGCAGTTAGTGATGGCATCACGCAATCCTGAAACTTACGATGCAGAATTAGTGGGTGTGATTGCCTTTGGCGGTAGTCCTCGTGCAACAATGGCGCTTGATCGCTGCGCGCGCGCTCATGCTTGGCTAGAGGGTAAAGACTATATTGGCCCTGACGATGTTCAGGCGATTGCTCACGATGTATTACGTCATCGTATTATCTTGAGTTTTGAGGCAGAAGCCCAAGGCTACACGACCGATAAAATTATCGACAAATTACTTTCATTGGTTGCTGTTCCATAACCATGATAAGTAATAAAGTCATCGGCGATGGATTAATTCAGAGTTCTCTGGATTCTCTATTACGTCAGCAACGTAGCGCGCATTTACTAAAGCGTGGTAAGCAGAAAATACGCGCACGTCAGGCGGGGCAACACCTGTCTGTTTATAAAGGACGTGGCATGGATTTTGCCGAATCGCGTGCTTATATTCCTGGTGACGATATTCGCGCAATGGATTGGCGAGTCACCGCACGTACTGGCGTGCCACACACAAAAGTATTTCAAGAAGAGCGTGAGCGCCCTATTCTTATCTGGACAGATTTACGCCCTGCTATGTTCTTTGCTACGCGCGGACGCTTTAAGTCGGTACTCGCAGCTGAACTGGCGAGTTTATTAGTATGGAAAAGTTGGTTAGATGGGGATAGAGCAGGTGGCATGATCGTTGGCGCAAATAAGCACAGCGAAATCCGCCCTGCTCGTAGTAAGTCTAAAATATTACAACTATTACAATTACTGGCTGATTATACGCAAGCACTACGCACACAAGCCGACTTGCCTTCGTCTGCCACGCAATCAGAGCCACTCGCATTATCATGGAAGCGTTTGCGGCGCGTCGCATCATCAGGATCACAAGTTTATATTATCAGTGATTTTCGTGGCTTAGATAATGAAGCGGAGAAACAACTGCTATCTATCAGTCGTCATGCAGCTATCACCCTTGTGTGTATTAGTGATCCTTTTGAAGCACATTTGCCTGATATTTCATCATCAAAAAAACAACGCTTTTCTTTAAGTAATGGACGACGATTTTTACGGATTAACTTTGCCAATAAAAAGGTTCGAAAAGACTACGCAGAGAATCATCTAAAACTCAGTAAACAATTAAAGCAGTTAGCGAATAGAACAAAAGCAAATTTAATTAATATTTCCACTAATGATGATGATAATCAACGCCTTGCTAAACTTATCCGAGGTGCGTTATGAAGCATGATCCACTAGCGCAACTCAGAGATATTCATCTACCGAGTGATGTTTCTTGGTGGCCATTAGCGCCTGGATGGTGGGGATTATTAGTGCTATTTTTTATAATGATGGCATTAGCCGTGTATCTCTATCTTCGTAGTCAACGAAAAACGAAACAAGAATTAATTATTGAACAGTCGCTACAGCTATTTCACACGCTACAACATCAATCATTAACACCTAAAGAGCTACTCACAGAGTTATCGGAGTTATTACGTCGAGCGGCTATTTCTTTATATGGACGCGACGCTGTTGCTAATTTAGCAGGAAAAGACTGGCTCAATTTTTTAAACAAAAAGGGAGCGACCAAAGCATTTACCAAAGGTGTCGGACAAGCTTTTCATGACCAACCTTATCGCCCAGAAGTAAAGTATAACCGCCCTGCTTTATTAGGTCTGACTAACCACTGGTTACAACAGCAGTTAAAAAAAGAAACCACAACAACGAAGACGCAAGGGGATCATCATGCTTGAATTTGAATGGGCATGGCTATTTCTATTATTACCGCTACCGTTACTGCTACGGTTTTTAACAAAACCTGTTAAGCAACAACGCGAACAGGCATTACACGTGCCCTTTTTGCACGACTTTAACAATGCGCCTATCAGCAGTGTATCGAATAATTTTTCGTGGTGGATAATGGCGTTTAGCATTATCGGCTGGATAGCCTTTGTTACCGCTATTTCCCGCCCGATTATGGTCGATGAAAGTATTAGCTTGCCCGTAAAAGGTCGTAATATTATGCTAGCAATCGACCTCTCTGGCAGCATGAGGGAAAAGGATTATCGCGTAGGTAATCAATGGGTTGACCGTCTTACCGCAACCAAATTCGTTGCGAGTGAGTTTATCCAACGTCGTAAAGGTGACCGTATTGGTTTAATTTTATTTGGTGATCAAGCCTATTTACAAACGCCTTTAACCTTTGATCGACAAACGGTGCTTAAACTATTAAATGAGTCTGCATTAGGTTTAGCAGGGCAAAAAACAGCTATTGGCGATGCCATTGGTTTAGCCCTTAAACGCCTGCGTAAACAAGATGATAACGAGCACGTTTTGATTTTATTAACCGATGGCGAAAATACAGCGGGTAATGTAGGCGTGTATGAGGCCGCTGAAGTTGCAGCCCAGCAGAACTTGAAAATTTACACCGTTGGCATCGGTGCAAGCTCACAGCAAAACCGTGGTTTTTTCCAAACAGCTTCTGCTTTAGATGAAACGACATTGAAAAAGATCTCCAAAATGACCAAAGGAAAATACTTTAGGGCGCGTGATACACAAGAGTTTCAACGCATATATAAAGAGCTAGACCGCCTTGAACCCATTGTCCGAGAGCAAGAGCAATGGCGACCACGTACTGATCTTTTCTTCTGGCCTCTTTCAATCGCCCTTTTCTTTTTAAGTTTAGCGATTATATTACGCAATCGTTCGGGAGCATAAGCAGATGGATATACTTGCAAACTTCCATTTTTTATACCCTTTATGGTTTCTATTATTGCCCTTATTGAGCTTATTCCTCTGGTGGATAAACCAAGTTCAAGCGGGTAACAGCTCATGGGATAACTTTATCGACGAAAAACTTCGTCCTTATGTGCTTAGCGCGAACGCTACCGAAAAAAACAAATACTTTTTACTCTCTCTAGCCGTAGCAGGACTTATATCAATTTTTTCATTAGCCGGTCCTAGCTGGGATAAAAGTGAGGTTCCAGCCTTTCAAACACAGCAGGGATTAGTGGTGGGGATGGATTTATCAACCTCGATGATCGCCAATGATATTACGCCCTCACGCTTAGTCCGCTCACGTTTTAAACTGATTGATTTACTCAAGTTGCGTAAAGAAGGACAAACAGGTTTAGTCGTATTTGCAGGGGCAGCATTTGCAGTATCACCTCTAACCGACGACGTAAAAAACATATCAGAACAAATCAAACACTTAGGCCCTGGGACAATGCCTTCTCAGGGTAGCTTGCTATATTCAGCGATTGATGAGGCAACAAAACTATTACAACAAAGCGACTTTAAAAAAGGCAATATTCTTTTGATGACTGATGGTTTATCAAATTTATCCAAAGCTATTTCAAGCGCAAAAAAAGCACGCGAACAAGGCTATCGTGTTTCTATTCTGGGCGTTGGAACCAAAAAAGGTACAACCATTCCTCTAGCAGGTGGACGTGTATTACGTGACCGACAAGGAAACCCCGTTATTACGTCTTTAAATGAGAGCGAACTGCGTCAAGTGGCTACAGCAGGTGGCGGAGACTATCGTTTCTCAAGTTTAGGCGATGATGATATCAAATATTTTACCGAACAGTTTTCCGCTAAAAAAAGCGACAAATTAAATCAAGCTCTACTGGAAAACAAAAATAAGCAAGTTGAATATTGGAACAATGCAGGTATTTGGTTGAGCTTATTACTGTTACCTTTTGTTTTATTATTATTTCGTCGCGGTGTTTTATTTAGTGTGTTACTGGCTTTTTTCTTGTTGCCACAAACTAAAACCGCAAATGCGTTTGAGTGGGATGCTTTATGGCAAAATAACAATCAACGCGGAAAAGTGGCACTAGAGAACAAACAAGCCGACAAAGCGGCGGCGTTATTTAATCGCCCAGATTGGCAAGCAACGGCAGCTTATCGTCAAGGTGACTATCAAAAATCAATTGATCTATTTTCTCAATTTGATAGTGCAGACGCCGATTACAATCGAGGCAATGCACTCGCCAAGCAACAAAAAATGGATGAGGCTATCAAGGCTTATCAGCAAGCTTTAAAGAAAAACCCTGAACTACAAGATGCTAAAGACAATCTGGCATTGTTAAAAAAATTAAAGCAAAAAAAACAACAAGATAAGAAAAACGGCAAGGAAAGAGAAGATAATAAACAAGACAACTCTGATCAAAAGAAAAACAAAAAGAATCAAGACAAGAATAAAAATAAGAAAAAAGGACAAAAAAACAAGGCTAATCAACAAAATAAAAACGATAAAACATCTGAAGAAAAGTCTAAAGAAGAACAACAGAAAAAAGAGGCCGAGAAATTAAAGCAACAGGCTGAAAAAAACAAAAAGGATGATGGTGAAGGTATCAGTGACCCTAATGATCATGGACGTTTAGGTAAAGAGTCTGAAATACAGAAGAAACCAAAAAAAGAAATGAGCAAAGAAGAGCGACAAAAAAAGCAAGAGAAAGATCAACGAGCAGAGCAATGGTTACGCAAAATTCCTGATGATTCTGCGGGGCTATGGCGTAGAAAATTTATGTATCAATACCGTGACAGAAACCAGTCTATAGGAGAGCAACCATGGTAATAGCCTTCTTAAATCATAAATTACGTCTATTTTTTTATCTATGTTTACTCACGCTTGCACCAATCACCTCCTTTGCCGATGCACAACTTAAAATTGATGCCTTAAATATAAGTATTGATGAGGTTTTCAAAATATCCATTATCAGTGATAGTGCCTACTCTGGCAGTGTTGATATTTCTGCCTTAAGCCAAGATTTTGAAATTCTCGACGAATCCAAACAAACGAGTATGAACATTATTAATGGTCATGTTACTCAATCATCGTCATGGATATATACCGTAGTTGCTAAACATGCGGGGAAAATATTAATTCCTGCCATTACAGTAGGCAATGAAAGCACTCAAGCGACTGAAATTAACGTAAAAGAGCCATCGAGCCAGAATAATAGTGCCCAAGATATCATCTTAGAGGCTGATATAGAGCAACCTGCCACCTATGTGCAAGGTCAGTTTATATATGTGCAACGCCTATTGTCAGCCAAACCTTATAGGAGCGACGCCACCCTCACTCGTCCCCGCTTAACCGCAGGGCGTGCAGACATAGAGGCACTAGGCAATACACCAGAGCGCATCGTACAACGTAATGGGCGTGACTATCGTATGCTCACCCGTCGCTTTGCCATCATTCCACAAGAAAGTGGCAAATTAGTCTTAGCTCCTTCAGTTTTTAGCGGCACACTACGTCGCGAAAGCCAACGTAATATGAATACCTTTAGTTACAGCTCTCGTAGTAAACGTGTCAGGGTTAAATCAAAAGAAATTATCCTTAATATCAAACCACGCCCTGCGGAGTTCACTGGTAAAGACTGGATAGTTGCTAAAGATTTTTCTCTACATTTAAGCTGGCCTATCCCTCTTGACGAACTAAAAGCAGGTGAGCCTATCACCATCAGCTTAGCCGCTATCGCAGATGGTTTACGCGCAGAGCAATTACCTGATATTAAGCTACAAGCGCCTAATGGCATAAAACTGTACCCTGAAAAACCAATATTCGACAACATTAAAAACCTTGATGGTATCGTCGGCACAATGAATAAAAATATCGTGCTTGTTGCGACAGGTGGAGGTGAATTTATACTGCCTAAATTAAGCATACCGTGGTGGAATAGTCGCACAGAAAAACAAGAAATAGCCACTCTTGAAGCCGTTAAATTGAGCATATCAGGTGCGCCAGCCACCAAACCAGCTCAAAAAGCCTTGGCTACTCCCGAAGAAGTAAACAAGCAAAGAGATAACGATGAACAACAGGTATCAAGTTTATCCAATACCCTCATCATTTTAATCTCCTTAGTAGGTTTATTATTATTTTTAATCTCCGCATGGCTATATAAAAACTGGCGAGAAAAAACACTGTATAGTGGCATAACAAAGAAGGAAACAAAAAAACAGGTCGCCGTAAATCAACAAAAAATCCTACAAAACCTACAGCAAGCCTGTACAAACAACAAGGCACAAGATGCCAATATTTTTCTTCAGCAATGGCTGCAAAGTATTGGAAAAACTAACCTTGACAATAGCTACCTACAACAAGCTATAAATGAGTTAAATCACAAATTATACGGACAAGAAAATACACTATGGCAAGGAAAAAACTTGTGGCAAGCGGTTGATAAATATCAAAATAAATATATTCAGCAACTTGAAAATACAAAAGATAAAAAGCAAGAGGAATTAGAACCTTTGTATTTATAATTTCG
>CAZQTJ010000076.1:0-8302 GCA_964596035.1 uncultured Cocleimonas sp.
ACGAGGACGAGGACGAGGCTTAGCACAGTTTGCTTTACAAACATTCTTGTACTTCACAACAACTCTTTCTTTAACAATAACTTTTTGCTCTGGAGCTGTTTGCACTTGAGACTGAGAAGCCAGTTGCTGTGACCCACCAGCAACTTGAGAAGCTCCACCACCAGCGATTTGCTGTTGGCTACAACCAGTAACAGCAAAACCTGCTACTACTAGTGCTGCAATTGATAATTGATGTGTATTTTTCATGTTTTACATCCTTTGACGTGTTTAACTTGCTTAAGATTAGATTGAACAAACTATCTGTAATTTTTGCTTATCCGCCAGTGGAGTATAGTATTTTTTGTGGCGACATTCAAAAAAAAGGGTGTGTTTTTCGCCTACTTTTACCACTAAATTGTCTTTTTTACCAAAAAACAGCAAAAAATAACATTAAATTTTGTTTTTTTACAACAAAAAAGGCAATCAATAAATGATTGCCTTTTCGAAACACCTAGATAAAAAACAACTTTTTACCTATCGCAGTGTTTTACCAATACGATGAATCATTTCAATTTGAGCTTTTGCCGCATCCAACTCTGCTTGAATTGCTTCATAATCCAAATCTTCAGGATCTTTTCCTTTTAAAGCATCTTCTGCACGCTGTTGGGCAGCTTCAGCCGCCTCAACATCCAAATCTTCAGCGCGGACAGCCGTATCAGCCAAAATAGTTACCACACTTGGCTGTACTTCCATCACGCCACCTGCAACAAACAAAGACGCTTCGCCTTCTTCTGTTATGTAGCGTAACTCACCTGCCTTCAAAGTTGTGATTAGCTGGGTGTGCTTAGGCATTATACCTAAGTCGCCCATCTCTCCTGGTGCAAATAGCTCCAGTATATCACCAGAAAAAAGTGAATTTTCTGCACTCACCACATCTAAATGCATTGTTGTAGCCATAATAGTCTACCTCAACTTAAGATTTGCTATCTTTCTCAATCGCTTCATCAATACCACCAACCATATAGAATGATTGCTCTGCTAAGTGATCGTACTCACCTGCAAGGATACCTTTAAAGCCTGCCAATGTATCAGCAAGAGAAACATACTTACCAGGCGAGCCTGTAAAGACTTCTGCAACATGGAATGGCTGCGACAAGAAACGTTGAATACGACGTGCGCGAGCAACAGTCTGCTTATCCTCTTCAGATAATTCATCCATACCAAGAATCGCGATGATGTCTTGTAGCTCTTTATAACGCTGAAGTACGCCCTGAACACCACGTGCTATGCTATAATGCTCTTCACCAATAACTAATGGATCAAGCTGACGTGATGATGAATCCAAAGGATCAACCGCAGGGTAGATACCTAGTTCTGCGATATTACGCGAAAGTACCAAAGTTGCATCTAAGTGAGCAAACGTCGTAGCAGGCGATGGATCGGTCAAGTCATCCGCAGGTACATAGACCGCTTGGAATGACGTGATAGAACCTTTCTTGGTAGAAGTGATACGCTCTTGAAGCGCACCCATTTCTTCTGCTAGCGTTGGCTGGTAACCAACCGCAGATGGCATACGACCAAGCAGTGCAGATACTTCTGTTCCCGCCAAGGTGTAACGATAGATGTTATCAATAAACATCAATACATCACGACCTTCATCACGGAAGTGCTCAGCCATTGTTAAACCTGTCAAGGCAACACGCAATCTGTTTCCTGGAGGCTCATTCATCTGACCGTAAACTAGCGCAACCTTGTCGAGTACACCACCTTCTTCCATCTCGTAGTAGAAGTCATTTCCTTCACGAGTACGCTCACCAACACCTGCAAATACCGAAAGACCACTGTGTTCTTTCGCGATATTGTTGATTAGCTCCATCAATGTAACGGTTTTACCAACACCCGCTCCACCGAATAAACCAATTTTACCACCCTTTGCAATCGGCATAACTAAGTCGATCACTTTGATACCTGTCTCAAGAATATCAAGCGATGCTGCTAACTCTTCATAACTTGGAGGGGCACGATGGATAGGCATGTGAGTATCAGTTTTCACCTCGCCCGCCATATCAATTGGCTCGCCCAAAACATTCATGATACGCCCTAAGGTACCTTCACCGACAGGAACTTGGATTGGAGAACCCGTATTAACCGCTTCCATTCCGCGCTTTAGCCCTTCGGCTTCGCCCATTGCAACCGTGCGAACAACACCGTCACCTAACTGACCTTGAACTTCTAGCGTTAGACCATTTTGATCTGCAACCGTCAAGGCATCATATACCGCTGGCACTGCGTCACGCGGAAACTCCACGTCTACTACAGGCCCGATAACTTGTACAACACTTCCAGTACTCATTTTTCTAGTACCCCTTAAATTTTTTAATTTACTCGACCGCCGCAGCGCCTGAAACGATTTCAGAGATTTCCTGCGTGATAGATGCTTGACGTGCTTTGTTATATTTCAACTTCAACTTGTCGATCATCCCGCCCGCATTGTCGGTAGCACTTTTCATTGCCACCATTCTTGCCGACATCTCACAAGCGACGTTTTCAACAACCGCTTGATAAACAAGTGATTCAATATAACGCGTCATCAATGTATCTATAACAATCTTAGACTCTGGTTCGTAAAGGTAGTCCCATTGATAATTTAACTCCTCAAGTTCCGCAGGAACAATTGGAATTAACTGACTAACTTTTGGTTTTTGAGTCATACTATTTACAAACTCATTTTCAACCAAAAATAGGCGATCAATTTTACCTTCAGCATAGGCATCTAACATCACCTTGATCGTGCCAACCATATCAGCGATACTGGGCTTATCACCCATCTGAATAGACTCTGCCACCACACCATAACGACGAAATGCACTCAAACCTTTAGAGCCAAAAACAGCAATATCAACATCGACATTTTGTTCTTTCCACTTCGCCATATCCTGCAAAGCTTTTTTGAACAAATTACCATTAAGACCACCACACAAACCACGATCCGTTGAAACGATGATATAACCCACTCGCTTCACGCTGTCTCGCTGTTGTGTATAAAGGTGCTTATACTCAAGCTGACCATTAGCCATATGACTGACGACTTGACGCATTTTATCGGCATACGGACGAGATGCTTCCATTCGCGCCTTAGCACGACGTATTTTCGACCCAGCAACCATTTCCATCGCCTTGGTAATTTTCTTTGTATTTTGAATACTACCAATTTGTGAACGTATTTCTTTAAGACCTGCCATGGGACTTAACCTCCCGTTACCAAGTACTGGTTGATTTGAAAGTCTCTAGAATGCCACGCATCTTATCTGCGATCTCATCATTGTAGTCGCCCGATTCATTGATCTCATTTAAGAAATCTTCATGATCGGAACGCAGATGAGCTAACATTGCTGCTTCAAAAGCACTTATTTTATTGACATCAACATCATCCAAGAAGCCTTCATTTGCTGCAAATAGCGAAAAGGCTAATTCAGACGTAGACAGTGGAGAATATTGAGGCTGATTCATCAGCGCTGTCACACGCTCACCGCGCTCTAGTTGCTTTCGCGTACCTTCATCTAAGTCAGATGCAAACTGCGAGAACGCCGCTAATTCACGATACTGAGCCAAGTCAAGACGAACACCACCACCTAATTTCTTGATGATAGTAGTCTGAGCTGAACCACCCACACGCGATACCGACAAGCCTGCATCAATCGCAGGACGCGTACCCGAGTTAAATAAATCAGTATCTAGGAAGATTTGCCCATCGGTAATCGAGATAACGTTCGTTGCAACGAATGCTGATACGTCACCTTCTTGCGTCTCAATGATAGGATATGCAGTCAAAGAACCTGTCTTACCTTTCACTTCACCATCGGTTAAACGCTCAACATAATCAGCATTTACACGAGAACAACGCTCAAGCAAACGAGAATGCAAGAAGAACACATCACCAGGATACGCTTCACGCCCTGGAGGACGACGAAGGAGCAAGGATACTTGACGATATGCCCAAGCTTGCTTGGTTAAATCATCATATATAATAAGAGCATTTTCGCCACGATCACGGAAATACTCACCCATTGCGGTACCTGCATAGGGCGCAAGGTATTGCATTGACGCTGGGTCGGAAGCATTCGCCGCAACAACAATGGTGTAATCCATCGCACCATGCTCTTCTAACTTACGCACCACACCTGCAACAGAAGAAGCCTTCTGACCAACCGCAACGTAAATACATTTAACGTCTTTACCTTTTTGGTTGATGATGGCATCAATTGCTACCGCTGTTTTACCTGTTTGGCGGTCACCAATAATTAATTCACGTTGTCCACGTCCTACAGGAACCATTGCATCCAGTGCTTTGATACCTGTTTCCATTGGCTCATTAACCGATTGACGGTCAATGACACCAGGGGCTTGACGCTCAATAGGCCCCATGTTTGACGCTTCAATAGGCCCTTTGCCATCAATCGGCGCACCTAATGAGTCAACAACACGTCCTAATAGTTCTGGACCTACTGGCACGTCTAAAATACGACCAGTACATTTTGCAGTATCGCCCTCTGTGATGCTCTTGTAGTCGCCCAAGACTACCGCACCAACAGAATCACGTTCTAAGTTCAAAGCTAATCCAAATGAGCCATTTGAGAATTCAATCATCTCGCCTGACATTACATCTGATAAGCCGTGAATGCGCACAATACCGTCCATTATCGAAACAATGGTACCCTCTGTGCGTGCTTCAGCATCCATCTCAAAGCTATCAATACGCTTCTTGATGAGATCACTGATTTCAGTCGGGTTAAGTTGCATTTACCTATCCTCTTTCCTCGTTCAAGGTCTTAACAGCAGGCTATCCAGCCATTGCCATTGTCATCTTTTTCAGACGACCTTGAATCGAACCATCTATTACTAAGTCTCCAGCTTGAATAATTGCACCACCAAGTAGTGCCTTATCTACGCTGACCTTAAGCTTAACTTCACGTCCTAAACGCTTCTTCAGAGCTGTCGCTATAGACTTCTCTTCAGCCTTCGTCAATTTCTTAGCTGCCTTAACAATCGCTTCAACACTACCTTCTTCTTCATCTTTTAATACTTCATATAAAGCACTAATTTCTGGAAAAAGATTAATACGATTATTTTCTGCCAATGTTTTGACGAGATTTTGCGCCTTGTCATCCAACTTGCCATCAGCGAGTTGAATGAATGCATCTGCACCTGCTTGCTTAGCCATTTTAGGAGTATCTAATAATGCAACAACCTCTTCATTTGCTGCGATACCACCCATAAAACCCAATGATTCAGACCACTGATCTAACTCACCCGATTCTTTCGCCATTTCAAACACTGCACGAGCGTAAGGACGGGCAGCAGTTGTCAATTCAGACATATTGCCCCCTTATATTTGTGCGATAAGATCTTTCAGTGCCGCTTTATGCGCACTAGCATCAATCTCTTTGCCAACAATTTTACTTGCACCAGCAACCGCTAATTCTGAAACCTGCTTACGCAAGCCGTCTTTAGCACGATTAACTTCTTGATCTATCTCAGCTTGAGCACCCGCAATAATACGGTCTGCTTCTTCAGTCGCTTTGCCTTTAGACTCCTCAACTACCTGAGAGCTACGCGCCTCTGCTTGAGCAATAATTTCAGCCGCTTGTTGCTTGGCTTCCGTTACTACTTCTTCAGCACGTTTTTCAGCCATCTCTTGTTCTTGCAAACCTTTTTCAGATGCAGCTAAACCGTCTGCAATCTTCGTTTGGCGTGCTTCAAGGACAGCAGAAAGAGGCCCCCACAAGTGCTTATTCACGAGCCAAATTAGGATCGTAAAGGCAAGAACCTGTGCTATTAATGTGATTGTAATACTCACGTTATCTACCTCGTTACTAAACTATATTGATGCCGACTTACTGAAAGCCGACGACTTAAAAACTAACAAGTAGTTTTTTATAGTCCAGCAATCGCAGATTGCATAGCACCTACGAACGGGTTCGCAAATAAGAACCACATTGCGAAGGCTAAGATGATGAATGGGAAAGACTCCATCAAACCAGCAAAGATAAACATATTAGTCATCAATTGAGGACGCATCTCTGGTTGACGAGCGATCCCTTCCAAGGTCTTAGCACAAATTAAACCCCAACCTATCGCAGAACCTAGTCCCGCAGCAGCCAGAATCACACCAACACCAACAGCCGTATAAGCGTAGATTTGAGCAATCATTTCAGCAGTCATTGCATGTATCTCCATAAAATTAAAAACGATAAAAAATAAAAAAAGAAACTTGTATTCAGATCACACTATTATAGTAATTTAGTGATCTGTGTCGTGTGCCATACCTAAGTAAACAATGGTAAGCACCATAAAAATAAACGCTTGCAAAGTAATAACCAATATATGGAAAATCAACCATGCTAAATCAAGAACCACTTGTAATGGAAACCAGATAAGTAATCCTGCACTCAAGGTTGCTCCTAGTGTCAATAAGGCGATAAGCAAGAACACTAACTCACCTGCGAACATATTTCCGAATAAACGCAAACCAAGACTAAGTGGCTTTGCTAGTTCTTCGATAGTTGTCATGATGATATTTGCAGGTACTGCCATTTTTCCAAAGGGATGGAATAAGAACATCTTAAGATAGCCCATCGGTCCTTTTACTTTCAAGCTGTAATAAACGGATAGGACAAACACAACCAAAGCCATTGCCAAAGGAACATTCAAGTCAGTCGTTGGTACCACTTTTAAGTTTGGAACACCCAAACCAGTGGCTAAGGTTGGTAATAAATCAACAGGAATCAAATCCATAAAGTTCATCAACCAAACCCATAAAAAAACAGTTAATGCTAATGGGGCTATTAAAGGGTTATGCCCAGGAAAAGAATCCTTCACCTGTGTTTGCACAAATTCTAAAATCATTTCCACAAAGTTTTGAAAAGCACCTGGCGTCCCTGATTCGAGATTAGCCTTTACCTTCGAGGCCATCCACAAAATGACACCCCCCAAGAGGATACTGATAATTATGCTATCCCAGTTAATTGTCCAGAAACCTTCACCCGTGTGTAAGTTCGTTAGATGATGCTGTATATACGCGACTGTTCCGCCGCCACCTTCAGAATGCTCTGTTGCCGACACGTTAAAATCCTCACTAAAGTTTAAATTCTTTTGGCTGTTAGCAGTTTAAGAAAGCTCTTAACGAACAGCGACAACACCCGCGATCCAAGCCACGACTGCCGTTATAACTAGCGGTATTGGATTAAAGCCTAGCATCCCCATTCCAACCCCAAACAACACAAGCACTAGAACAAATCGAAGTACCGCACTGCCATATAAAATTCCCATTGCTGTTTTTGGGTCATCTTTAGCGAGCTCTGTCGCCTTAATAACACTTAATCCAAGCGCCCAACTTACAAACAGACTGACAAAACCACCATACAGAGCAGCGACTCCATGCAGGGGGGTTTTTCCATAATAATAGCCATACAGCGCAAAAGCTGTAGCCATAATAACGATAATAATTATTTGATGTTTACGACTCTTTTTAGCCTTAGTAACAACCTCATCAACTTCCGCTGTCATTTTCATCCTTACCAGTATTTTGATACTGCAAAAGAGCGTGTATTTTTTTCATGCCACCAACAAAGCCCAATACACCAAATAACAACATAAAAATTGGGAGTGTACCTAACCACTGATCGACAAAATAGCCCAAAATCAAACCAGAGATAACCATTGAAGCAAAAACATTACCAGCCCCAATATGAAGGAGACTAGGCCTTGGTGTTTTAGAATCGTCCATTTTCGACACTTCCCGTCCTCAGAGCTAATTGGCGCGAGATTCTAGCATTACCGTTGATCACACTCAATCAATTAATTAAGCATTCATTAATATTTTAATATTCAACATCAAAGAAACTAATACCTAAGAGATAGACGAACGTTTTTGATCAATCCAAACAAATATCCTCTTGAGTACAAAGTACAAAAGAATACCGCTAAAGTCTGCCAACCAATCCAGTAATGAGAAGCTTCGTTCTGGCGTATAATATTGCATGATTTCTATACAAGCACCATATACCAACAGAGGTACACCCTTCCAAAACCAAAAGGGTTTACGTGAAGTAGACAAGTCAACCAACACAGCAAAACCAAAGAAAACAGTCGCATGGATGATCTTATCATTCACCGAATATGCAGGAGGAATATCCAACTCACGCGTGGCAACCCATGCGCCAGCAACCATTAAAAAGACAACTAAAAAGCGGACGCTATTTTTAAATAGTTGCACATGACGCAATTCGCGCACTAGCAAAATCAAACGATGCATTATCTATAA
>CAZQTJ010000077.1:0-4894 GCA_964596035.1 uncultured Cocleimonas sp.
TGGCATTTAGGTCAAAATTTTATGGGTAAGAGCCGTGCGCCTGAACATGCGGCTTTTCTTACTTGGTTGTTAAGCCAAATTGAGGCGCATGAGGTGGATGCGGTGATTGTGGCGGGGGATATTTTCGATACGGGTGCGCCGCCGAGTTATGCGCGGGAGATGTATAACCGTTTTATTGTTGATATTCAAAGTAAACACTGCGAGTTGGTGGTGCTAGGTGGCAATCACGATTCAGTGGCGACCTTAAATGAGTCAAAGGATTTACTCGCCTGTTTAAATACGCGGGTGGTGTCGGGAGTAACTGACCCGCATAAGGATCAGGTATTTGCTTTAAACAATCGTGTGGGTGAGGTGGGGGCTATTTTATGTGCTGTGCCGTTTATCCGTCCGCGTGATGTGTTGCAAAGTAAGGCGGGGCAAAGCGGTAAAGATAAACAACAAGCGATGCAACAGGCGATTAGCGATCATTATCAAAGGCTTTACGACAAGGCTAAAAAAATGCGTGATGATTTATCGCAAGCAGTGCCGATTATCGCGACAGGGCATTTAACCACGGTGGGGGCAAGCACTTCTGACTCGGTGCGAGATATTTATATTGGAACCTTAGATGCCTTTCCTGCCAGCGCCTTTCCTCCTGCGGATTATATTGCCTTGGGGCATATTCATCAGTCGCAGTTGGTGGCGAAGTCACAACATATTCGTTATAGCGGCTCGCCTATTGCCTTGAGTTTTGATGAAACAGGCAAGCAAAAAGCGAAATCGGTGTTATTGGTGGAGTTTGCAGAGGCTAAATTTAGCCAAGCTACCCCCTTAGAAGTGCCTTGTTTTCAGCCCATGCTGGTGATTAAGGGGAATTTAGAGCGTATCGAACAGCAGTTATCGCAGTTAATGGATCAATATGAGCTTGACGATGAACAGACGATTTGGCTGGAGATTATTGTTAGCTCGCAAGATTATCTGCATGACTTACAAACTCGTTTACAAACAATGACCGCCGACTTAGCAGTGGAGATTTTATTACTGCGCCGTGAGCGCAAAAAAAGCCCCTCCGCACAGCAAAGTGAAGCCAAAGAAACCTTAAATGAATTGAGTATTGATGAGGTTTTTGCGCGACGTTTACAACAAGAGGCATGGGAAAGCGACGACGACAAACAACGTGCAGAACGCCTAACCTTAGTCTTTAAGCAAGTGGTTAATGCTTTAGCGGAGGAGGATAAACAATGAAAATTCTGAGTCTACGCTTTAAAAACATCAACTCTTTACGTGGTGAATGGAAAATAGATTTCTCGCAAGAGCCGTTTAATAGCAATGGTTTATTCGCGATAACGGGCGCAACGGGCGCAGGTAAAACCACTATTTTAGATGCGATTTGCTTGGCACTTTATCATCAAACACCTCGCTTAGTGGTGTCGCCTAGCAGTAATCAATTAATGACGCGTCATACCGCAGAGTGTTTGGCGGAGGTCGAGTTTGAAGTTAAAGGAAAAGCTTATCGTGCTTTTTGGAGTCAACGGCGCGCGCGCAATAAAGCCGATGGCAAACTGCAACCTCCACAGGTTGAGCTAAGTGATCTTGAAGGGACTATTTTAGCGGAGAAAAGCCGCGAAAAAGAGCAGTTAATCAATACGATCACAGGGCTTAATTTTGCTCGCTTTACCAAGTCGATGTTATTAGCGCAGGGTGGTTTTGCGGCGTTTTTAAATGCTAAAGCCAATGACCGCGCGGAGTTGTTAGAAGAGCTGACGGGGACGGAAATTTATGGGCAAATATCGCAATCTATTTATGAGGCTTTTCGTGAGTCTAACATTGAGTTAGAGCGTCTTCAGGCAAAGTCTGAAGGGGCAAATTTATTATCTCCAGAAGAAATTGAAAATCTACAGCAACAACAACACGATTTACAACAAGAGGTCAAACAACAGCAATTAGCGCGTGACTTGGCGCAGACTCAATTACACTGGTTAAAACAAGAAACGGCATTGCAACGTGATAAACAAACGCTACACGATGAGGTCACTCAGGCGGATGCCGCGATTGAGCAAAACAAAACGCGCTTGCAACAATTACAGTTAAGTGAACCTGCGGAGTTGCTACGTCCTTATTTTGACAAACAGACACAAGCACAACAGCAATTAGATGAAACCAAGGCGAAATATAAACAACAACAAAATGACTTGGATACGGCACTAAAACAACAAGCGCTATACGCAGAGCAACAGCAAAAAGCACTGGCTAACTATAACAAGGCACTAAAAAATCAACAGCAACAAGAAAGCCATATTGCGGATGTTTTAATTCCTTTAGAGCAAAAAATAGCGCATTTAAAACAACAAGCGGAGCAACTTAAACAAGCGCAACAACAGAGTAAAAAAAGCTTACAAACGACGCAACAAGAGCAAGATAAACTAACGACCGAATTACTTAAATTGCAACAACAGATGAGTGCGGCGAATGATTATCTTACCGCTCACAAAGAACAAAAATTTCTGGGTGAAAAGCTTCCCTTATGGCAGGAGAAACTCTCTCAGCGACAAGAGTATTACCGTCTTTTAAAGCAAGCACAGACACAATCATCAAGCCTTGATAAACAACGACAAAAACAAACTAGCGTACTCGCTTCTGCACAAGAAAAACTGCAAACCTGTGAGCAGTTATTGACACAAAGTGAAGATAAACTGCAACAAAAACAGGCCCAATTTACGCAACAATTTGCCGCTGTCAATGCCGATACCTTAAACCAACAGCTCGAACAAATCCAACAGAAAAAAGCACATGAATTAAGCTTAAACGGCTTGTTTAAAAACTACCATGAACTGTTGGCGCAGCAACATAAGGAACAACAAAATATACAGGCTTTAGCGTCACAACTTATATTAGAAAAGCAGACGATTGATGATTTACGCGAGCAATATAAACAGTGCAGTCAAGCAAGCAATGATCTGGCTAAATTATTAGAGCAAGAGCAACAAATTGCGGCATTAAGTGATTATCGTGATCGCTTAGCAGCAGACCAAGCCTGTCCGCTTTGTGGCTCGCTAACACACCCTGCTATTTCTCATTATCAACAGTTAGATGTTTCTGATACTAAACGTCGTTATCAGCAAAAGAAACAACAGTTAGAAACACTGGGGGAGCAAGGCAAAGCGAAGAATGCGGATTACGCAGTGGTGGAAACGAATCTGAAAAATGCGCGCAACAACCTGAAAAATTGCGAGCTTAAATTAGCCAATATTCAACAAGAGTGGGCACTGGCTAATAAGGCTTTAGCGACTGATTTGGATATTTTATTAAGCGATCAACTAAAGGATTATTTACAGCAGTCTCAGCAACAAGAACAGGCGATTAAATTACAGCTTAAACAATTGACGCAGGCGGAAAAGTCATTAGTAGCCTTAAAAAATACCGTGGTGACACATCAACAATCATTTGCTAATCAGCAACATGCCGTTGAGATAGAGCAAAAGGAACAGCAGTCACTGGAAAAACAAGTTGCGGTATCAACCGCAGAACAGCAACAACAGTTAAATCATATCAATGAGCTTGAGGATGATTTTAAGCAACAATTATCTGTCTTTCATTTTATTTTAGATGCGCCTGAAAAAGCGTCTGTACAGTTACTTGAATGGCAAAAGAAATGGCAACAATATCAACAGCAACAAACGAGTTTAAACACCGCAAAAACGTCATTAGTCCAATTAGAATCACAACTTAAAAGCAATGCTGAAACGCTTGAGCGTTTAAATAAAAGCAATCAGCAACAAATGGAGCAATATCAAATAGTTGATAAAGAATATATTGCCAACATGCAACAACGTCAGCAGGCATTTGGTGATAAATCCTCCTCTGAAATTAGGGCGTTGTTGCAACAACAAAGTGAGCAGAGCAAACAATCTTTAGAGGAAAAGCAGCGATTACTATCAGCGCAACAGCAGTCGTGTCAAAAATTAACGGGGACAATCGACACTTTAAAGCTATTGCGAAAACAACATCAAACTCAGGCTGATGAATGTCTTAATACTTGGAGTGAAAAACTTAAACAAAGCCCTTTTAATACCGAGGATGATTTTAGCAAGGCGTTGTTAAAACAAACGCTTCGTCAAGAATTAGCCGATTTAAAAATAAAATTAGAGACCGCACAGCAGCAGGCGCAGGTTAAATATCAGCAGCTAGAAAGACAGTTAGCAAAGCATCGCTTAGAAAAGCCTGCAACGAGTCGTCATGCCTATGATATGACGCTATTACAACAACAAGGGGCTGATTATGAAGAAAATATCAAAACATTGAATACGCGTTTAGGTGGTTTACAACAGTCTCTACTCAGCGACCAGCAGTCTCGGTCATCACAACATGATTTATTGCTTTCTATAAAAAATCATCAACAGCAACATGATGACTTAGCGCATCTTAACGGTTTGATTGGTTCTGCGGATGGCGCAAAATTTCGTAAGTTTGCGCAGGGTTTAACGCTCGATCATTTAGTGCATCTCTCTAATATACAGCTCAGTCGTCTACACGGACGCTATTTATTAGAACGAAAGAAAGGCGATGCTTTAGAACTTCAGGTGATTGATACATGGCAGGCGGATAGCCAACGCGATACAAAAACGCTATCAGGCGGGGAAAGTTTTCTCGTAAGCCTTGCTTTGGCATTGGCATTATCAGACCTAGTCAGCCATAAAACGAGTATTGATTCTCTATTTCTTGATGAAGGGTTTGGAACATTGGATAGCGAAACACTAGAGACGGCACTAGATGCCTTAGATAACTTAAATGCTAGTGGCAAGATGATTGGTGTGATTAGTCATATAGAAGCAATGAAAGAACGTATACCTGTGCAGATACAGGTGAAGAAATTACACGGCTTAGGCGTGAGTGAATTAGCGGATGAGTTTAAGCT
>CAZQTJ010000077.1:4994-8122 GCA_964596035.1 uncultured Cocleimonas sp.
AAAAGTGACTTGTTTCTTATATAATGCCCGCACTTTATAGACCACTAAAAAATCGACTATCAATATGAAAAACTTTATCGAAGAATTACGCTGGCGTGGGATGGTTCATGACACGATGCCTGGTGCTGATGAGCATTTAATGAAAACAATGCGTTCTGCCTATGTAGGATTTGATCCTACGGCTGATTCTTTGCATATAGGTAATCTAGTACCTATTATGTTGTTAGCGCATTTCCAACGCTGTGGTCATAAACCGATTGCTTTAGTCGGTGGAGCAACAGGCATGATTGGTGATCCTTCTGGTAAATCTGCGGAACGTAATTTATTAGATGAAGCCACTTTATTGCATAACCAAGAATCAATTAAAAAGCAGTTATCTCACTTTTTAGACTTTAATGCGGATACTGATAATAGTGCCATTATGGTGAATAATTATGATTGGATGAAAGATTTTTCTTTCTTAGCATTTATTCGTGATGTGGGTAAACATATTACCGTTAACTATATGATGGCAAAGGATTCTGTTAAAAATAGAATCACAACGGATGACTCTAGCGGTGGTTCTGAAGGCATGAGTTTTACCGAATTTACCTATCAATTAGTACAGGGCTATGATTTTTTACATTTGTATCAAAATAATCATTGCACCTTACAAATGGGGGGAAGTGACCAGTGGGGGAATATTACAACTGGTACTGAGTTGGTAAGACGTATCGGCAAGGGTAAGGCGTATGCGATTACTTGTCCGTTAATTACTAAAGCGGATGGCTCTAAATTCGGTAAAAGTGAAGGGGGGAATGTTTGGTTAGACCCCGCACGAACATCTGCATATAAATTTTATCAGTATTGGTTAAATTCAAGTGATGAAGATAGCGAAAAATATATTCGTATTTTTACTTTTTTAGAAAAAGCAGCGATAGACGCTTTAATAAAAGAGCATCAAGCAGCACCACATATGCGTTTATTGCAAAAACGTTTAGCAAGTGAAATAACAACCATGGTGCATTCAGAAGCTGAATTAGAAAAAGCAATTCAGGCGAGTAATATTTTATTTGGCAAATCAACCCGTGATGATCTTAAACAATTGGATGAACAAACGTTTCTTGATGTCTTTAGTGGGGTAGCACAGGCAGAAGTCGCTTTAAGCAGCTTAGATGATGGTTATGATATTATCGCGGCGCTAGCGACGGATACGGGCTTTTTGAAATCGACCAGTGAAGTGCGTCGGGCATTGAAAGAAAATTCTATCTCGGTCAACAAAGAGAAGGTGAAAGAAACTTATGTTTTAACGAAGGCTGATTTAATCAATGATAAATTTATTTTATTGCAACGTGGCAAGAAAAATTATTTTTTACTAACCTTGGTTTAGACTAAATATTTTTTGAATGCCACTTAAATCTGTGAGTTTAATACGGATTTAAGCGGCATCTACGTAGACTGCTCGGCTACTAACTTAAATTGGTAGCCTTATTTACTTATCATTACGACGCTTGCTTGCTAGTTTATTCCCATTAATTCAACATCAAATATTAGTGTAGCATTAGGAGGAATTAACCCGCCAGCACCACGAGATCCATATGCCATATCAGATGGTATGATCAAAGTTCGTTGTCCACCAACTTTCATACCAACTACACCTTGATCCCAGCCCTTAATAACGCGACCAGCGCCTAAAGGGAATACGAAAGCTTGTCCACGGTCACGAGAGCTATCAAACTTTTTTCCATGACTATCTGGTGAGCTTGGCTCATACAACCAACCAGTATAATGAACTGATACGCTTTGACCTGATGTCGCTTCAGCACCCTCACCGATTTTCACATCCGTTTTAGTAAATTTAATGGAGGATGATTGTGTTGCTGGTGTCGTATTAGGCATGTTTTTTTTATCACTGTTAATAGCATTAGTATCACCGCAAGCAGTCATTAATGTGTTAATTGAAAGTAACAGAGAGAGCGAAATAAAGTATTTTATTTTCATTGAATTATCGTTTTATATGGAAAGAGACCTGATTATGCCGACTTTTTTCACTTGTGACGACTAGTTGATGTACTAAAATAAATATCAATCAATTGTTTTTATTATAAAAAACATACAATGGGTACTGAATGAATCATTCCGAGCAGAAAAGTATAACGGCCTTTCAACACTTAGTGCCTGATGAAATATTAGATTCTATTGAGAGCCAAGGTTATTTATGTAATGGGCGGTTTTTAGCGCTCAATAGCTATGAAAATAGAGTTTATCAAATAGGAATTGAAGAAAGTCCTTCTATAATAGCCAAATTTTATCGCCCTAAGCGATGGAGTGATGAAGCAATTATGGAAGAGCATTTATTAACTTTGGAATTGGAGAAAAGCGAAATACCCGTGGTTGCACCTTTAATTAATCAATACGGTGAAACATTACATCACTATGGGCACTATCGTTTTGCGCTGTATCCGCAGAAAGGTGGGCGTACGCCTGAGCTAGATAATCCGCAACATTTGGAGATAATAGGACGTTTTCTTGCGCGCATACATCTGCATGGAGAGCAGTCAGATTTTCAGTATCGTCCTAGTTTGAATATAGAGCAATTTGGCATTGAGCCGTCGCAGTATTTATTAAAAAATCGATTAATTCCTATGGAGCTTGAGAGTGCCTACTCCAACTTAATGAATGATCTCATTCCTAAAATTCAACACCGATTTGATTTAGCGGGAAATGTTAAAAATATTCGTCTGCATGGTGATTGTCATCCTAGTAATATACTGTGGCGTGATGGTATTCCGCATATTGTCGATTTTGATGATGCGCGCACAGGCCCTGCGATTCAAGATTTATGGATGTTTTTATCAGGTGATCGACAATACCAAACGATACGACTAGCTGATTTGCTAGAAGGTTATACGCAGTTTCGGGATTTTAACCCACGAGAATTACATCTGATTGAAGCATTACGTACACTGAGAATGATTCATTACGCAGCATGGTTGGCAAAACGCGCTAGTGATCCTGCATTTCAGTTGGCATTTCCTTGGTTTTATACTGCGCGCTATTGGGATGATCATATTCTAAGTTTGAAAGAACAGTCTTCTGCTTTAGATAATCCGCCGTTAATATGGGATTAGAAAAGGGCTGTACATAGC
>CAZQTJ010000078.1:0-1538 GCA_964596035.1 uncultured Cocleimonas sp.
GGTATTTCATTGTTAATATGCCATGCATAATAAGCTTGCTGTAATTCATCCCAAAGCTTTTTAGGTAAGCTATAGCGTGTGTAGAGTCGAATCTCTGCTTCATCATAAACATCGACTAATGAAGCTTGGATGGCTCTATGCAACTGGGAAAACTCCAAATTCATCGCTTTGGGTTTGTTGATCATTTTAGCCGATTCTAGCGCCTCAACTAAGTCAATCACGCCGCGTTGGGCATCGCTTAAATTATCCATAGTGGAGGGAATCACTAAGTGAGTTCCCGTTCTACTTCGATAAATATGCTTGCGAAAGTCATCTAAAAACAAATAGCCATTGCCAACCTGAGCAAAGCTGGGAATGTCGTGTATATTGATATAACGACCTTTAAAGCGTTTGTCGCCCCATTGGCTGCGTTGATTTTCGATACCATCTGCCAAGCCAACGATGAAGATGAATAAGTCGATGAGTCCGCCTAAAAATAGAGGAGCGTAATCGATTGAGCTGATTTTGGTTGCGTCTGCATTTTCTATGTTTTCTTTACCAAACATATTGGTGAGCCAAGAGTTAGGCACAAGTGCTTTGGGTATTTGCATGAAAACAGTCAGAGCGCGCGATAAGACGGCTTTTTCACTATTAGGATTGAAAAGTTTAACTTCATTGACTTGGGGTAATACTTCAACCTGTTTGATGATACCTGTTCCTTTTATATCGATATTATCATCAGGGCAGGTGATGGGGTTTCCTGTTACATCCATGCCATCAGTGACGCGACCCTCGTACATATGTGCGCGTAAGGTGGAGCTTAGATTAAGTATATTACCATTGGCTTTGTAGCCATTGAGCCGTTGTACTACACGGTTCATTTCATTTTGGATTTCATCCGTGGTCATTTTTTTCTTGTTAAATTGCTCAACAAGATTTTCGAGTTGTTTTATATCGTTTGATACGGAATTATAAAGTCCAGTTATGTCGCTAGATAATGCCTTGAATATGCGGTCTTCTTTATCTCTGTAGCGACTTCTAGGACCTGAGTTTGGTGCAGAGAGATAACCACAGGTGCCGCCTCTCTCTCTCTCTTCTTCTGCTTTCTTGCGTGAGTAGTCGGCTAGTTTGCTGGTATTTACTTGAACTGATTTAAACGCGTCTTGATAATCAAGAGCAGAGTTTTTAACGCGCGCTAATTGCACCGAGAAGTTGTCAAAAGCATAGCTTTCTGCACGAAATAGGTTGTAGTAGAAGCTATAACTAAAAAAGACACTAACGCCCATTGTGACGATATAAACAATCAGCCATGTCACTTTAAGTAGTATTCTGGTGCGGAGCATTTCAAACAAGGAGAACAACAACATGCCTTGTAAAACACTCACAAAGAGAAATAACACAACAATAAAGACTTGAGGTGTTTGCTCAAAACTTCCGTAAGAAAAACGAATTAAGCCATCATAGGTTGTATAAAAAGAAATACAGGACAGCACCAATAAGAACAATACAATGAATGTTCTTGCTGGATTAGCTATCAGTAGTCGTAACAGGGAGAAAGA
>CAZQTJ010000078.1:1638-4337 GCA_964596035.1 uncultured Cocleimonas sp.
GTGATCTCTTTCTCTAATAATAAAGTGCTAATGGAGGCTCCTACGCGATTAGATAACTTATCCAATAGTGTCTTGTGAGGGCTGAAGTTGATGGTGGTTTCTGCTTTGATAATATCTCTTGCGACGGAGGCTACGCTACCAAAGTCATCAATGACACCTAGTTCTTTTGCATCTTGTCCTGTCCAAAATAGTCCTGTGAAAATATCATCATCATCTTTTAAGCGGTCGCCACGTCCTGCTTTGACGGAATCAATAAAGTGTTGATGTGTACTGGCTAGTATTTTTTTGATATGTGCTTCTGCTTCGGGAGTGCTTGGTTTGAAAGGGTCAATCAATGCTTTGTATTTTCCCGCCGTCATTTCTCTGCTTTCGATACCGATTTTTTTCATTACCTCTACCAAGCCAAATGACTTCATGCGGACACCAATAGAGCCAATGAGTGTTGACCTGTTGGCGTAAATATTTTCTGCCGCAGAGACAATAAAATAGCCTCCAGAGGCGCATAAGTCACCTGCAACGGCGTGAATGGGTTTGTTTGGATGAAGTTTGCGTAAGCGCATGATTTCGTCATAAATTAGGCTAGACTGCACGGGGCTACCGCCTGGGGTATTACAGTTAAGAATAATACCTTTTACTTTCTCGTCAGCAAAAGCGTCCTGTAATGCAGGGATGACGTTGTCGGCACTGGCATCGCTATTTGCCATAATAATGCCTTTTATATCGACGACAGCGGTGTATTTTTCTGCCAAGCTAAAACGTGAGTCGCCCGCCATTGATGTCGCTTTAATTGCCATAAAAAAGAGGAAGAACATGAGGGCAAAAATCAGCATGAAAAATATTTTCCAGCGTCTAGCCGAGCGTTGTTCTTTAATGCCTGCCAAGGCGACTTCCTTTAATGATTGAATTGCTTGCTGATTGTTATCGTGTAAATCAGCTGGCGAATTATTGTTGTTCATTTAAGGTCCTTATTTGAGTGGAAATATTTCTAGCGTTATCAACGTGTGAAACAGGCTGTTGTTTTTGCAATTGTTCTAAACTATGCACGCCATAGGTGACGGCTATTGAATCCATTTTAGCATTATTTGCCATTTGTAGATCATACTTGCTATCCCCGATCATTATCGCCGTATCTTTGTTGGTGTTGTAATCGGTTAAAATTTCAGTCAGCATTTGTGGGTCAGGTTTTGATCGTGTTTCATCGGCACAACGCGTTATGGGAAAATAGTCGTGTAAGTTGGTTTCATCCAAGCCTTTATCTAAACCTCTGCGAGATTTTCCTGTCGCAATGGCAAGATCATAGTTTTGTTCACGTAGTTCATCTAACATTTCTACAACGCCTTCAAACAGAGGGCTAGGCGTTTTGTCTTTAAATAAATAAAAGTCTCGATAAACTTCGGCCATTTTATTGATAAAGCTATTATTCGATGTTGGGTATAGCGAGAGTATAGCTTCTTCTAAACCTAAGCCAATAATGTTTAATATGGCATCATCAGAGCGTGGTTCTGTATTCATCTCTTTGATTGTGAGCTGCATGCAGTTCACGATTTGAGCGGTGGAGTCCATTAAGGTTCCGTCCCAATCAAAGATGATGAGTTGGTATTTTCTGCTGGCTATTGTCATTAGTTGCGCTGTCCCTAAGGTAGTTTTGATAACACTTCTTGTAAATCAGGTGCTAATGGAATTTCTTGTTGGTAGGTTTTACCCGATAGGGGGAGTTTAAATTTAACGCTAAAAGCATGAAGAAAGAGACGTTTTAAGCCTAGATTTTTCTTATATTCACGATTTAAAGCAAAGTTACCGTATTGAGTATCACCTAAAATGGGGAAGTCTTTGTCAGCTAATTGCGTTCTTATTTGATGCATTCGACCTGTTAGTAGTTTCACTTCAATTAAAGTGGTTTCTGCAAATGTTTTTTTAGGATAGAAGATACTCGTTGCGAGCTTGCCGCCTTTTTGAACCTGTACTTTTTGCTTTCTGCCTCGTTCTTTTTTCAAGGTGTTCGACACACGTTGTCTGCCTCCTTTCCATTGCCCATAAACCAAGGTTTGATAATATTTATCAATTTCTCCTGATTTGAATAGCTCGTGGAGAGAAAGTAGTGCTTTACGATTTTTAGCTAATATCACAATACCGCTAGTTTCCTTATCTAAGCGGTGTGCTAATTCCACAAAGGGAAGATTTTGTCGTAACTGGCGAAATGCCTCGATTAAGCCATAGGGGCTACCCGTACCACCGTGAACTGCTAAGCCAGCAGGTTTGTTGATGAATATTAAATCTTGATCCTCTAGGAGAATCGCTTTTTCTAATTGATTGAGTAACGCTTGAGGGGCTTGCTTGCTCTTTTTCTGCTCAGGCAAGACCATCGGTGGAATGCGCACAAGCTCTCCAGTGAGTAGTTTTCTGCTTGGTTTAGCACGTTTTTTATCAACCCTTACCTCACCTTTACGTAAAATACGATAGAGGTAAGAACGCGGTACATTTTTAAGCTCTCGCATTAAAAAATTATCAATACGTTGCCCGTCGCTAGACTCTGTTACCGTTACAAAGCGAACACTTTGTTTTTTAGGAGGAGTATTGTTCTCCTGTGATGTATGGGGTTTATTAGTCATAAAGAGATGGTATCACCCGTTTATAAGGGAAGCTATGCGCAGGGCGTTAAATATACGTAATACCATTAGCAATAAAAGTTATTTTATTCG
>CAZQTJ010000078.1:4437-8047 GCA_964596035.1 uncultured Cocleimonas sp.
TCATCCCTATGGCTTATCAAGAGTTTTTCGAAAGCGCCTTGTAGTACAAAGGTTTTAAGCTAACCAATTAAATTTTCTTTTCGTGCTTATATTTATTGATAATAAGCACGCTTATTGATATATTGGCTCGTTGATTTGGTTAGCTCATTACTTGTTAAACAAGGGTTTTAGCCATTTTGTAAATTTACAGTTCAATACCGCTAGTTATAAAAAAGAGTATTAGCTGCTGAAAAAATCGCAATGTTTGGCTTGTTTTTCAAGCATTGCGTTATATTTTATGATCCGTACTGGTCGAAATGACAAACAGATGGATTGACGAACAGTTTTGAAATTACGTGTCGATTTATGGCTTGTCATTTTGGAACTGCTTCAAGGACACTTAAATAGCTTCCTTGCCAATAGAACAAACAGAATTATAATACAGCGTCTTTATTCCTAATGATGGTTTTTTAGATGTTTTCTACGAATTTGAGTTGTTTAATTTCAAGTTCTAGAGTAGCCCCAAACCAAAATACGATAACAATCACTGTTTTAGAGGTAACTTTGAATACTAACATGAAGTATATTCCTAGATAGTGATGGTTTGGTTTTTACGCAATATTTGCGTGTAAAATGATTTTTCGATGGTTTTTAATCATCGCTTAAAATACTCCCCCCTTTAAGTCGTTTTTATATCGCCTAAAATGACCTCTGGCTTTGTTTTTAACAGGCGCTCCATTAGGTTATTTCATACTGTTATTTGTGAAATAAGCTAATGGAGTAGGGCGGACATACTCTTTTTAGAGGTGTTGCTGGGTGCTTTATAGAAAACTATCATTTATATATATAATTATAATTGTCCACTTAAGCTAGATATTAAGGCAATAGGGATAATTAATATTGCTCTGTATTTTTAAGACTATGATCTTTGGTAACGTAAGCTGTTATATTAACAGGAAACGTTAACCCCATGAAAAGAATAGTAATAAATGCAACTCAGCCAGAAGAAATTCGTGTTGCAATGGTCGATGGTCAATACTTATATGACCTTGATATCGAACATCCCTTCCGCGCACAGAAAAAATCCAATATCTATAAAGGTATTATCACCCGCGTAGAGCCAAGCTTAGAAGCGGCTTTTGTAAATTACGGAGCTGATCGTCATGGTTTTTTACCTTTTAAAGAAATATCACGAGAATACTGGGATCCAAGGGGAAAGAAAATCTCAGGTCGCCCTTCCATTCGAGACGTTGTTAGAGAAGGGCAAGAAGTTCTTGTTCAGGTTGACAAAGAAGAGCGTGGTAATAAAGGCGCGGCATTAACTACGCAGATCAGTTTGGCGGGGAGATATCTTGTCTTAATGCCAAACAACCCGCGTGCAGGTGGCGTTTCTAGGCGTATTGAAGGTGAAGATCGTCATAAAATCCGTCAAATTCTTGACCAGCTAAGCATTCCTGAAGGAATGGGGACAATTGTTCGTACAGCGGGTGTAGGGCGCGAGCTAGAAGAGCTAACATGGGATATGGAGTACTTGCTAACGCTATGGGGCGCAATTACTACCGCCAAAGAACAACACAAAGCACCGACACTTTTGTATCAAGAAAGTAATGTTATTATCCGAACATTACGTGATTATTTCCGTAAAGATATTGGCGAAATATTGATTGATAATGAGCGTGTTTATCAGCAAGCGCATGACTTTATTCAAGCCGTTATGCCGCATAATTTACGTAAATTAAAGCATTATACCGATACCGTTCCTCTCTTTAGTCGTTACCAAGTTGAACATCAGATCGAATCTGCATTCCACCGTGAGGTTACTTTACCTTCTGGTGGTGCGGTCGTCATTGATCATACTGAAGCTTTAATTTCTATCGATGTTAACTCAGCCCGCGCGACTAAAGGTTCTGATATTGAAGAGACGGCTCTTAATACTAACTTAGAAGCAGCAGAAGAAGTTGCAAGACAATTACGTTTACGTGATTTAGGTGGTTTGGTTGTTATCGACTTTATTGATATGCGGCCTAACCGTAATCAACGCGAAGTTGAGCGTCGTTTACGTGATTCCTTAAAAGTTGATCGTGCGCGCGTGCAAATTGGGCGGATATCGCGTTTTGGTTTGCTTGAAATGTCACGTCAACGACTACGTCCTTCTTTGGGCGAGTCAAGCCAGATAGTTTGTCCTCGTTGTAGTGGTCAAGGCACAATCCGTGGTGTTGAATCATTAGCTCTCTCTATCATGCGTCTGATGGAAGAAGAGGCAATGAAAGATGGGACCTATGAAGTTATTGCGCAAACCCCTGTGCATGTCGCTTCCTTTTTGTTAAATGAAAAACGTAAAACCTTAGCTGATATTCAGGCGCGTCATAATATTAAATTGACGGTATTACCGAATCATCATCTAGATACGCCTCACTATGAAATTCAACGCATTAAAGAAGAAGATGTGGATGATAATTTGCGTAGTTATAAGCAGATTATTAAGCCACCAGAGCAGGTGGATAGTGTAAAGGAAACGGAAGGAAATCAAACGCTAGTACAAGCTGTTGTAGGTCAAGTAACACCTGCTACGCCATCGCCTATTCCGCAAGAAGCCGAGACGAAACCGACCCCAAGTTTGTTAAACCGTATTTTTAGCGGTTTGTTTGGTAGTAAAAAAGCAGTTGAAGAGGCACCTGAAAAAGAGCCCGCTAAACATAAAGCACAAAACAATAGACAGCAAAATAATCGTAATAGAAATAATTCTGGCGGACGAAATAACACGCGTCAGAATAATCATAATCAGCGCCAACAAAATAGTCGTCAAAATAATAATCAACGTAAAAATAATCAACGCCAGAAAAATAATAACCGCCAACAACCTAGTCATCAGCAAAAGAATAAGACGGGAAATAAGCAAAACGATCATCAAGCGAAACAAAATAATCGCTCAAGAAATCAGAATCAACAGCAGAATCAGCGTCAGCAACATTCACAGGCTGGAAATAATCAAACAAACCATCCAAAAGCCAATAATGTAACGAATAAAACTCAGGGTAAGAAGCAGTCGCCTAATCAGCAAAAAACAGCACATAAACCAGTCAATATACCGACGAATAAAGTAGCTGTGAATAAGCAGAATACTTCGAAGCCAGCTTCGCAAAAAATGTCGGGGACTGAGCAGAATAAAGTTAATGATAGATCCGCAGATAAATCAACGCAGGCAAAGAGAAAGCAAACGAGGAAAGATCCAGTCGCTAATAAAAAACCACATACTGAAGCAGCTGAATTCCATGATCAAGCACCGCTTGAGATTTTTATTCCTTCAGCGTCTAAGTCAAAGGATGTTGCGAAGACTAAAGCTCCTGTAAAGAAATCAACGTCTAAAAAAGATGCTGATACTAAAACGACCGATGATAAGAGTCCAGAGTCAAGAGATACAAAGAGTGGTAGTGATGCTACAAGTGATAAAAAGGTGGGTAATAGCAACAATCAACCAAAACGAGCTGCAGCAAAACGTCGAAAGCCTCCTGTAGTGTCTGGCGATGTAGTAGAGATAAAAATTCCTACAGCAAAGCCAAAACCTAGTAAGGAAAAGCCGAGTAAAGTAAGCGCTGAAACTAATAAATCGGCGAAGCCTAAAACAAAAACT